>NZ_JBANSN010000007.1:0-226152 GCF_037070215.1 Vreelandella arctica
GGACAGCGTACTTACCTAATTACTTGGCATGGCGACGGTTATTTGAAACCACAAGGCCAGCCGAGGAAGCGTGGCTTCGTGCGGCGATAGGCGCTGACCAACAGCAGATGCCAACATAGCCTTATATATACAGTAGTTGCCGGGTTTAAAGAAATCAATAGCAAGTAAATGAGTTAATTCGCTAGGGAGCATGATGGAGCTACCCAAGCCACTAGTACGGGGGGTAATGTGCTAGGTGGGTTAGGTAGCTAAAAAGCGAGGAAGCACTATGAACGTTGTTATTGTGACAGGCGGAAGCCGAGGTATTGGGGCAGCAACAGCAATCCTGCTTGGCTCCAAAGGCTATGCGGTGTGTGTCAACTATCTGGCGAACAAAGACCGTGCGAATAAGGTGGTCGATTCCATTGTACGGGATGGGGGCCAGGCGTTTGCCCATCAAGCGGATGTCAGCAAAGAAGCAGACGTTGTCCGCCTGTTTGATGCCGCCGAGGCGCACTTTGGCGGTGTTACCCACTTGGTCAACAATGCAGGGATTTTGCTTACTCAATCCAAGCTGGTGGATATCGAGCTTGAGCGCTTTAACCAAGTACTCAATAGCAACGTGGTCAGCTGCTTTCTCTGTTCCAGGGAAGCCGTCAGGCGCTTCCAAGCAGGTGGTGCCATCGTCAATGTTTCATCACTTGCCTCAAAAACAGGCTCGCCCTTTGAGTATGTTGACTACGCTGCATCGAAAGGGGCCATGGATACCCTAACCAAGGGGTTGTCTCTTGAAGTGGCTGCCTCAGGGATTCGTGTTAACGCCGTTCGTCCCGGATTTATCTACACTGATATGCATGCCGATGGTGGCGAGCCTGGGCGAGTCGATCGCTTAGCACCACAGATTCCCATGCGGCGTGGCGGTACCGCGGAAGAAGTTGCGAATACCATCGCCTGGTTGCTGTCGGACGAAGCCTCTTACGTGACGGGGTCATTTATTGATGTAGCAGGCGGGCGGTAGCGGGGTTATCTGCCCATATTTAACGCGTTCTGTAGGGATGCTGCTTTTGACAAGGAAAGGTCTTTTAATCCATGAAACTTCAACAACACTTCGAGCAATTGGCCACTTACAATCAGTGGATGAACGCCAAGGTATACGGCGCCGCTAGCCAGATGAGTGCCGAAGAGCTAAGCAACGATAGAGGTGCGTTCTTTGGCTCTATTTTTGGCACCTTAAACCACATCGTGGTTGCCGACACTCTCTGGCTTAAGCGGTTTGCAACCCATACTTCCTCAGCTACAACGCTTGCGGTAATGATTCCTTTGCCCATTCCAGAGCGCCTTGATCAAAACATGTTTGACGATTTGGAAGGCCTGAGGGCGCATCGCCAATGGCTAGATAGCGTGATTATCAACTGGATAGCCGCGCTGACTGACGACGACCTCAATACCGTGTTGAATTACCAAAACACTAAGGGAGTGGAATCAAGCAGGTGCTACTCAAGCCTGATTGTTCACTTCTTCAATCACCAAACCCACCACCGTGGGCAGGTAAGTACTTTGTTCTCCCAGGCCGGTATCGATATTGGTGTCACTGATCTATTGGAGCTGATTCCGAATGAGTCTTAAGAAGTATGCTTAGACGCCGGAAACCGAGTTGCTGGAAACCGTCAGTTATTACGAACCGAAGGTTTCAGGGTTGCGAAACGCCTTGGCTTTCTCAAGCCAAGGCGTTTTTTTACCCGGTTACCAAACTAGCCTAGCGCTTCTTCCTCGCGGGCTTTTTATCGGTACTGGCAGTCGGGCCGGTTTCCTTTTCGCTGCCGCCATTAGGGAAGTGAGCACGAACCAGTTCCAGCAGGCCTTGAGTGGAGGCGTCGAAGTCGGCGGCGTGGGCGTCGATGCGTTCGCTGATTTCACCCGCGATGCGTTTGCCGAGCTGTACGCCCCACTGGTCAAACGAGTTGATGTTCCAGATAACGCCTTGGACGAACACTTTGTGCTCATAAAGCGCAATCAGCGCGCCCAGGTTTTTCGGCGTTAGCTCGTCCAGCAGTAGCGTGCTGGAAGGGCGGTTGCCGGGGCAGCTGTAGGGGTCGTGCTGGCTTAGCTCTTTGCTGTCCCCCTGGCTGCCTTCCATAAAGGCGTTGGCCTGGGCGAGCATATTGGTCAATAGAGCGAAGTGGTGGTCTTCGACTCCCGGCTCGGGCTTGAGCGAGGCAATAAAATCAATCGGTACGTAGCGGGTGCCCTGGTGCAGTAGCTGGAAGAAAGCGTGCTGGCCGTTGGAGCCAGTTTGGCCCCACACAATCGGGCCGGTTTTGTAGTTCACCGGGTGGCCAAAAATATCCACCGACTTACCGTTAGACTCCATATCAAGCTGCTGCAGGAAAGAGGGCAACTGATTCAGCGCTTGATCGTAGGGCACGATGGCCTGGGTTTCGGCACCAATAAAGTTGATGTACCAAATACCAATCAGCGCCATTAGTACGGGCATGTTTTGCGAGAAGGGCGCGTTGATGAAATGGTTATCCATCTCATGAGCGCCTTCGAGCAGCTCGATAAAGCCTTCGAAACCGACCGAAAGCGCAATAGGCAGGCCGATGGAGGACCACATGGAGTAGCGGCCGCCCACCCAGGCCCAGAACTCGAACACGTTCTCTTCGCGAATGCCGAACTCCATCGCCGCTTTGCGGTTGGTGGAGGCGGCAATAAAGTGCGCACCCACGTCGGCGTCTTCGCCAGCGTTCTCTAGGAACCAGCGCCGTGCGGTTTTGGCGTTTAGCAGCGTCTCCTGTGTAGAAAAGGTCTTGGTAGAGACGATAAACAACGTAGTCGCCGGGTCGAGGCGCGAAAGCACCTTCTGGATATGGGTGCCGTCTACGTTGGAAACGAAGTGAAAGTGCAGTTCCGGATGGCGGTATTTGAGCAGTGCGCGCACCGCCATATTAGGGCCGAGATCCGAGCCGCCAATACCGATATTGACCACATCTTTAATACGTTTGCCGCTGTAGCCTTTCCACTCGCCATTGCGCACCGCTTCAGAGAACAGCTTGATCTGCTCACGTGTCCGGGTGATCTCGGGCATAACGTCTTCGCCGTCCACATACACCGGCTCATCGCCTAAGTGACGCAGAGCCGTATGCAGTACCGGGCGGTTTTCCGTAACGTTGATAATATCCCCGGAGAACATCTGTGCCCGGCGCTGTACCAGTGCCGAGTGGTCGGCTAGTTCAATCAACTTGGTAAGCACTTCATCGGAAACATGGTGCTTGGAGTAATCAAGAAACAGACCGCCCACCCGAAGGCTCATTTTCTCAAAGCGCTGAGGATCATTGGTGAAGTAGTCACGAATGCGGTCGTTAGCGGTTTTGTCGCGTAGGCGGTCAAGCGCCTGCCAGGTGACACTACGAGTGAGCTGAAACATAGGGCGATCCGTTTGTTATTAAGTGAATGTAGTAACCAGAACCGAATGGCAAACTAAACGTGGCGTTATGTAAAAATACTACATAAAAAGCGGCGAGGAGTAGAGGGTATTTATGACTAGACTTGCATTAACTGCGTAAAGCTACGTATTTGTGTGGGCAGGCAATTGTGCCTGCCCACACAGGGTAGGGTCAGCCGTTAGGTAGCAACCGCTACTTGAGCCGCGCCGCGTTTGATAAACGCATAGCCTAACCCGGTAACCAGTGAGCCCGCTATAATAGCGCCCAGGTAGAGCAGCGCCGGGGTAATGGCGTTGGGGATCAGCAGTACGAAGATACCGCCATGGGGCGCCATTAGCTTCGCACCCACCAGCATCGAGAGCGCGCCGGTGAGTGCCCCGCCCGCGATACAGGCCGGAATGACCCGCAGCGGATCTTTCGCCGCGAAGGGGATCGCGCCTTCACTGATAAAGCAGAGGCCCAGCACGAATGAGGCTTTACCCGCTTCGCGCTCCGGTGCTGAGAACTTGTTGCGCGCGACAAAACTGGCAATCCCCATACCAATGGCAGGCACCATCCCCGCTGCCATAATCGCCGCCATGGGGCCGTAAGTTTCCGAGGCGAGCAGGCCCACGCCAAAGGTATACGCGGCTTTGTTGACCGGGCCACCCAGGTCAAAGCACATCATTGCGCCCAGCAGAATACCCAGCAGTACCGCATTGGTGGAGCCCATGGATTCGAGGAAACTGGTCAGCGCATTCAGCAGTGCCGCGACCGGCTCACCAATCACGTAGATCATGGTCAGGCCGGTAACCAAACTGGCGACCAGCGGAATGATCAGAATCGGCTTCAGGGATTCAACGCTGGAGGGCAGTTTGACGTAACGAGTGACCGCCAGCGCCACATAGCCCGCCAGGAAACCGGCCAAAATACCGCCGATAAAGCCGGAGCCGATATTGGACGCCAGCATGCCGCCAATCATACCCGGTGCGATGCCGGGGCGGTCGGCAATAGAGTAAGCGATATAACCTGCCAGTACCGGAATCATCAGCGCAAAGGCGGTGCCACCACCGATTTGCATCAGCGCGGCGGCCAAGGTGCCTTCCTGCTCAAACGCTTCAATGCCAAACACAAAAGAGAGCGCAATCAGCAGGCCCCCCGCCACGACCATCGGCAGCATAAAGGAAACGCCGGTGAGCAGGTGCTTATAAACGCCTTTCTCTTTGACGCTCTTAGTGTCGCTAGCGGTATTGGCCGAACCGCTATTTTCCAGTGCCGCGTTTTCCAGCGCGGCTTCAATGGTGGGGCGCGGCTTTTTCAGCGCGTTGCCGGTAGACGTGCGGTAGATGCGCTTGCCTGCAAACCGCGACGGATCAACGTCGATATCGCAAGCTAGTAGCACCACATCGGCCTGAGCGATCTCTTCTTCCGTTAATTTGTCTTGTGCGCCCACCGAGCCTTGAGTTTCCACGCGAATGGCGTGGCCCATGGCTTTACCTGCTCCCGAGAGCGCTTCGGCGGCCATAAAGGTGTGGGCGACGCCGGTAGGGCAGGCGGTGACCGCGACAATTTTCTTGCAACCCGCGCTGCTTGAAGCGTTAGAAACGGAAGTTGCAGGCGCGGCAGGCGCGCTGTAAATCGGCGCTTCACGCTTGGCCTGGGCCAGAAAACCGCTAGGGTCGGGGAGCGCGCTGGCAATCGGTGCCTGGAACAGGCGCTTGCCTTCGAAGCGTTCCGGGGCGGGCACGTGATCGGCGGCGACCACAATCAAATCGGCGTTAGCAATCTGATCAGCAGTAGCAGCCTGCAGTGGCGCGATTTCGCCATGCATTTCAACGTGTACCGACCAGCCTTGGCGCTGGGCAGCCTGCTCCAGGCGCTTGGCAGCGAGGAAGGTGGTAGCCATGCCGCTGGGGCAGGCGGTAATCAGAATTATGTTCATAGCGTAGCTCCCTCGGTGATGGAGTCATCAAGACGCCGTATCCGGGTGTGTTGTTGGAGTGAGTCGAAATCCGCAGCGTTGGCGTTGCCGACACCGACATGGCGTACGGCCTCGGCAGAGAGTGCGGTAGCAAAGCGCAGCGTTCGTTCCGGGTCGTGTTGATTAAGTAAGCCGTGGAGCATGCCCGCGACAAAGGTATCGCCAGCGCACACCGTGTTGGTTGCCGTCACCTTGGGGGGCGTGGCGTGCCAGGCACCTTGGGCGTTCACCCACAGCACGCCTTCGGTACCCGCTGAAACAAGCGCATGGGCGATGCCGCTTTGATGTAGCCGCTTGGCGGCCGCCAAGCGTGCTGGCGTCGTGTCGAGAGTGTCCCCTGCCCAGTCGGCGAGTTCATTTTCATTGGGCTTGATGCCCGCCGGGTGGGCGTCGATGGCGGCGTTAAGAGCCGGGCCGCTGGTATCCACCCATAGCGGCGCACCACTGGCGTTCAAGTGCTCCAGTAGCTGGCGAAAACCATCCAATGACAGCCCTGGGGGCAGGCTGCCAGCGACAACCACTGCCTGGGGTGGCATCGCGCTGCTCAGTTCGGCGTCCAACGTGTCGATTAGCGTTTGTAAATGTGTGGCGTCAATCGGCATGCCGGGACCGTTGATATCGGTAACGCGGCCACCCTGTTCAGCCAGTTTGGCATTGATACGCGTGCTGCCAGGCACCCGCACGAAGGCATCGGCCAGCCCCAGCTGTTTGAAAGCCAGGGCGAAGGGCGCGTCGTTCTCGCTGCCTAAAAAGCCGCTGACCGTGACGCTATGACCAAGCTCTGCCAATACACGGGCAACATTAACGCCTTTACCAGCGGCTTCGAGCTGCGCGCTGGTAGGGCGGTTGACGCTGCCCAATACTAAGGCGTCAAGGTTAAACGCTAAATCCAGCGCTGGGTTGAGCGTAATGCAAAGCACGCGGGCCATTAGCGCGCCTCCAGTGCATCACGCACTTCGTCACTGGTCGCTTGTGAAAGCGCTAGCTGAGCGATGGCCTGGGCGTCTGCAAAATCAAACTCGCGCAGGCGAGCTTTCACCAAAGGAATCTGCCGCGCGCTGACCGAGAGTTCATCCACGCCCAGGCCAACTAATACGGGAATAGCCACGGCATCCGAGGCCAGCTCACCACACACACCGACCCACTTGCCTTGGCTATGCGCTGCGGCCACGGTCATCTGGATTAGACGCAGCACCGCCGGGTGTAGGCCATCGGCCTGGGCAGAAAGCTCCGGATGACCGCGGTCAATCGCCAGGGTGTACTGGGTCAAATCATTGGTGCCCACCGAGAAGAAGTCCACCTCGGCGGCAAGGCTGGGTGCCAGCAGCGCGCTGGAAGGTACTTCAATCATCACCCCGAGCTGCACATCGGTAGCGCGCTGGGAGGCGGGGATCTCTTGCAGCAGGCGATCATAGATCACCTTGACCGCACGAAACTCGGCAATGTCCTTGATCATCGGTAGCATGATGCGCAAAGGGTGATCTTTGCTGGCCATCAACAGCGCGCGCAGTTGGGTCTCGAGCACGTCGGGCTGGGTCAGTGCCAGGCGAATGCCGCGCAGCCCCAGGAAGGGGTTATCTTCCTGGGGAACCGGCCAGTAAGGCAGCGGCTTGTCACCGCCCACATCCAAGGTACGTGCCACCAGCGGGCGGCCGCCCAACGCTTCCACCGCTTGGCGGTACTCTCCAATCTGGGTAGTCAAATCCGGGGCGCTGGCGTGGGCCATGAACAGAAATTCAGTACGCAGCAGGCCAACACCCTCGGCGCCGCGCTCTACTGCATCGGCAGCGTGGGCGGTATTGCCCAGGTTGGCGGCGACTTCGACACGGTGGCCATCGCGAGTTTGACCAACCTCAAAGCGGGTTTTCCAGGCAGCTGCTTCGCGCTGCTGGTGGTCGAGCAACTGCTGCTCGGCACGCTGTAACCGCTCTTCGGAAGGTTGCGATGTTACCCGGCCACGATCACCATCCAAAATCATCATGCTGGCGTTGTTGAGCGCCATCACCGCTTGCCCCGCGCCAACGACGGCAGGAATACCCAGTGCGCGGGCCAGAATGGCACTGTGGGCTGTCGCACCACCGCGTACAGTGAGCAGGCCACGCACACGGGAGGTATCCAGGCGCGCCACATCGGAAGGGCCGATGTCGTCCATGACCAGAATATAGGGGTGGTCAGGCGGTTCAGGAAGCGTCACATCGCAGAGCACGCCAAGTACGCGGCGGCCCACGTCGCGGAGGTCGGCGGCGCGTTCGGCCAGCAGGCGGTCGGCCAGCATTTCCTGGGCGTGGGCAGCGGTTTCAATCGCTTCCCACCAGCCCGCTTCCGCTGAGCGTCCTTCGCGAATGGCATCCGAGGCCGCGTGGTGAAGTTCCGGGTCGACGAGCATCTCTTCGTGCATCGAGAGAATATCGGCGACTTCGCCGCCCTGGGCATTGCGAACCAGCGCCTCCAGTTGGGCCGCGCCCTCTTTAATGGCGTGATTCAAGCGGATGAGCTGTTGCTCCGCGTCATCGGCGTGCTCGGGGTAGTCGAACAGCATGGGGCGGATAACAAACACCGGGGCAATGGCCAAGCCCGGAGAAGCGGCCACGCCGGTATGGGGCGTGTCGGCAGCCAGTGGCTCGACGGCCGGTTGAGTCGTGCTGGCTTCGGGCGCGGTGTCAAAGCCGCCGTCAAGGGACGTCACTTTCTCGCCCAAGCCAGCCTCAATCGTTTCCGCCACGCTCTCGAGCGCTTGACGCGCGTTATCACCTTCGGCGGACAGCACCAGCCATTGGCCGCGGCGAGCGCCCAGGCCGATCACCTTGGTCAAGCTGGCCGCCGAGACCAGCGTGGCGCTGCCTTCTTCCAGCCGCACATTGATCGACATTGCCTGGGCGCGGGCGACTTGCACCAACTGCTTGGCGGGGCGGGCGTGCAGGCCATGAGGGTTAAGCACCCGCACGCGACGGGTTTGCGTGCTAGCGGTCTCGCCCGCCAGCAGGGAAAGCAGTTGAGTGCTGTTGCATGTGAGCAGCGAGTCGCTGGCGCCGCTATCCAGCAGTGCCATTAATTGCTCTAACAGCGGACGGTGGGCATCACCGTGGGCAGCTAAGCAGAACAGCGCATGGACCGGGTGGCCAGCGCTTTCCAAGGTATGCGACGCTGGCGTGGCGACCCCAAGCGCGGGCTGATTAACCCCTTGCGAGCTGCTGGCCAGCCACAACCCCTTGCCTAACCAGGTGGGTTGAGCGGCGGCGACAGCGGTAATGAAGGCGTTATCGACGCAGCCACTTTGACGCAGGCGGGCGGCGGAGGCCAGGGCGAGCTCTTGGGGGGCGCGAGCGGGAAAGTTGACACAGAGCGTATCAGCATCCAAGCGTGGCTCAAGCGTTGGTTTGGACAGCAGGCGCGCCACATCGGCAGCGGAACTGGCGCTGGCTAACTGTTCGGCAACCCCTTCACGATCCAGCACGTGAGTGAGCTGGCGCAAAATATCCAAGTGCTCATCGTTCTGGGCCGCGATGGTCACCAGCACATGCACCTGTTGACCGTCGTGCCACTCGATTCCTTGGGGAAACTGCAGCACGCGGACGCCGGTCTGCTTCACATGTTGGCGGCTTTCTGGCGTGCCATGGGGGATCGCGATGGCATTGCCCAGGAACGTCGATGACTGGGCTTCGCGGGCGTGCAGGCCGTCACGGTACTCGGCCTCAACCAGTCCGGCGTCTACCAGCGCTTCAGCGGCACTGTCCAGCGCGGTTTGCCAGCTATCCGCGTGGCGGCCTAGCAGGATGTCATCGGGGCCGAGTGTCAACATAGCATTCTCCTGTAAACGCGCTCTGTTGCTGCGAAGTACTTCCGGTGAGTACTTTGGGCCGAGTGCAGGGCGTGTACATAAGTGATCGTCGTTAAATGATCATGGTAATGGCATTGATGCCAGTGGGATGAATCGACCCTTCAGCGGTGATTCATCCTTGCCAATGAATCTAGTGTTAGTGCTATGCTGAATCGATTCACTTCGTGACGCAAGGTTCGTGCTTTTAGACTTTGGTCTGGTAGGCGCTTACTTGCTGATAAACTGCCCGGTCACACCAAGGGGAACCCGAATGACACTCGCCGATATTGCCCGGCTAGCCGGCGTCTCGCGCACGACCGCTAGCTACGTGATTAATGGCCAGGCCGAGCAGCGCCGTATTAGCGTGGCAACGATTGAGAAAGTGATGGCAGTAGTACGTCAGCACCGTTACCACATAGACCCGCAGGCGGCCGCTCTGCGTCGTGGGGCTAGCCGTCTGCTGGGCCTTATCGTGCCGGACCTGGAGAACATCAGTTATGCCCGGCTGGCGAAACGCCTGGAGCGTGGTGCGCGGGAGCAGGGCTATCAGTTGCTGATTGTCAGTTCGGATGACTGTGCAGAGAGCGAGCGAGCACTCGCCCTGGCGCTGCGTGCCCAGCGCTGTGAGGTGTTGATCACCGCCAGTTGTCTGCCCAGCGACGACACCTTCTACGCCGATCTGGTAGACGAGGGCTGGTGTGTGGTGGGCATGGATCGTGGCCTGAATCCCGCACTGTTTTCCAGCGTGGTGAGCAATGACTGCGAAGCGGCCGAGGCGTTGACACGCTCGGTAATCGGTGGGGCGACCAAACGTGTGGCGTGGCTGGAGGCAATGCCGAACCTGTCGATCAGCCGCGAACGGCGGGGCGGTTTCCAGGCGGCATTGAGTGGCACGGAGGTTGTGCCGCTGATCTTGAGTGGAGTGAGCTATGAGCGTAGCGAAGGGGCGCGCCTTGCAGCCCGGCTGTTGGATGAGGAGGGCGGCGCCGATGCACTGGTAACGGCGTCGTACACGCTGCTGGAAGGGGTCTTTGATGTGTTCTTGGAGCGTGGCGGCTTGCCAGACAATATCCGTTTGGCCACCTTTGGCGATCACCGGCTGCTGGATTTTCTCCCCCAGCCGGTCAATTCAGCGTTGCAGGATTATGACCGGATTGCTGCGTTGACGCTGAACTGCGCGTTGGCCGCCTTGGACGGCCACTACGAGTGCGGGCTGCAGGTAGTTGCCCGCCACCTGCACACCCGCTGAACAGGGCGTTCTGATGCTTGCTGCTTAGACCGTTCTGGCCTGGGCCCAAGCGTTGGCATCCGGAATCGACATATCGTAGCTTTCGCCCAGATAGGGCGATGAAAGCAGGAAGTCTGCGGTGGCCGCATTGCAGGCAACAGGCACATTCCACAGGGCGGCCAAGCGCAGCAGCGCCTTGACGTCGGGGTCGTGAGGCTGCGGCGAGAAGGGGTCCCAAAAGAAAATCAGTACATCAAGGCGCTGTTCGGCGATGCGTGCACCAATTTGTTGGTCGCCGCCCAACGGCCCGCTCATCAACCCTTCAACGTCGAGTCCCAGCGCGGTTTTCAAGCGCCCGGCGGTGGTGCCGGTGCCGATCAGCTCATGCTGGCTGAGCACGCTTTGCCAGCGGGTCGCCCACTCCAGCATTTCGACCTTCTTACCGTCGTGGGCAATCAGTGCAATGCGTTTGCGTGCTTGTAGAGTGCGGATAGCTTGGCGGGGCGGTTGTGCATCACTCATGGCGGAACCCTTTACTTGTATTGGCTTTCTAAGACCAGCTTTTAATGTTGGACTACGGTAGCGTTTATATAGTAATTTTACTACATATTGGATATTTACAAGCCTTTTGGGGCCGTTGTTATACGAATTTTCAGCCTCATGACGCTTAAATACGTATTTTTAGTAATTTTTTTACTAAATGCGACACTTGCTACCATTGGTTAATTGAGGAGCTATATCATGACAATAAGAGTTGCGATTAACGGGTTTGGCCGTATCGGCCGCAATGTACTGCGCGCCCTTTACGAGAACAGCTACCGCGACCGTGTACAGGTTGTCGCTATCAACGATTTGGGCGATCCTTCGCTGAACTCCCACCTGTTGCGTCACGACACCGTGCATGGCCACTTCCCTTTCAAGGTAGAGCATGACAACGAGAGCATCACGGTGGATGGTGATCGTATCGCGATCTCCTCCGAGCGTGACCCAGCACAGTTGCCGTGGTCGTCGATGAATATCGACCTGGTGATGGAGTGCACAGGGCTGTTTACCAAGCGTGAGGCGGCTGCCAAGCACATTACTGCTGGCGCCAAGCGGGTGCTTATTTCCGCGCCCAGCCCCGACGCCGATGCCACCATTGTATACGGCGTGAATGACGATATTCTAACCGCCGAGCATACGGTGGTTTCCAACGCCTCCTGCACCACCAACTGCCTGGCGCCGGTAGCAAAAGCGCTGAACGATGCGGTAGGGATCGAGAACGGTCTGATGACCACGGTGCACGCTTACACCAACGACCAGAACCTGTCGGATGTTTACCACTCTGACCCTTACCGCGCTCGTAGTGCGACCCACTCCATGATCCCGACCAAAACCGGGGCAGCAGCGGCGGTAGGTTTAGTATTGCCGGAACTGGCTGGCAAGTTCGATGGCTTGGCAGTTCGCGTGCCGGTGATCAACGTGTCGCTGGTGGATCTTACTTTCACCGCCAGCCGCGATACCACCAAAGAAGAAATTAATGCCATCGTCGAGAAGGCTGCTGCGAATTCGCCGGTGCTGGCGGTTAATGCCGAGCCGCTGGTCTCCATCGACTTCAATCACGATGCCAACTCATCCACCTTCGATACCAATCACACCCGTGTAAATGGTCGCTTGGTTAAGATTATGGCGTGGTACGACAACGAGTGGGGCTTCTCCAACCGCATGCTGGACACCGCCATTGCGATGCAGAAGACCGCTTAAGCTATAGCGAACACTGCTAACTATTCCTACTCGTTACCCTGAGCCCTTGCTCAGGGTTTTTTTATTTTTTAAAAATAGTGCATCCAAAACGTCTTCTCGCGGGTATTCCCTATACAGCCGCCATTGTAGGCAGCTGATAACAACCCTTTTAGGAGACTGAAATGACACTTCATCATCTAACGCGCGCTACCTTGGCCGCCACTCTGATTGCATCCTTCAGTCATGCCGCTTTGGCCGAAACGCCTGCGGATGTCCAAGTACCGGACGGCAACACTATCGCCCTCGAAACAGTTGGCGTTGGCGCTATTACCTATATGTGTGAAACCAACGACGACGGCAATATGGGCTGGGTATTCAAAGGCCCACACGCTACGCTTAATGCTAGCGACGGCAGCCAAGTAGGAAGCTACTATGGCCCGCCAGCAACATGGGAAGCGCTGGATGGTTCAAAAATTACCGGCACCCAGCTAGCCACGGCCGCCAATGGCGATGGCAACATTCCGCTCCAGCTTGTTGAAGCCAACCCCGCTGAAGGGGAAGGCGCAATGACAGGCGTTAGCTACATTCAGCGTTTAAACACCCAGGGTGGCGTTGCGCCCAATGTGGCTTGTGATATGGAACATGACGGTGCAACCGCCGTAGTTACCTATCAAGCGGATTACATCTTCTGGGCGGCTGAATAAGTCGACTGGAGCGCTAATTCCGCTGGGGACTCGTTTGTTGAGTCCCTAGCGGATATGCTGTCTGTGAAAACGACGACTGGCGTCGGTGCCGTCACCAGGGAGCTAGGGTTTGACTGACGTGTCTTCAGAATTTGATCATGCTGCTGTATTGGCCAAATGTGCCCGCGGCGAGCATGACGCTTTGCACCAACTCTATATTCACGAAGGTGCCAGGCTTTTAGGTGTGGTACTACGAATCGTTAAAGATCGTGGCATGGCGGAAGATATTGTTCACGATGCCTGCCTAAATATTTGGCAACGCGCCGATAGTTTTGACCCTGACAAAGGGTCTGCGCGAGCATGGATATTTAGTGTCGCGCGTCACTTGGCATTAAATGCTATTCGTTACCGTGACCGTGAAATTACCTTCGATAGCGACGCACCCACCGAATTAGGTCAGGACGAACATTTCCAGCACGCTGATGTTGCCGAAGAAGCCTTTGATTGGCAGACCGGCCAGCGGATGGATAGCTGTTTAAAGCAACTGGAGCCCGAGCGGCGTAACTGTGTACTTCACGCCTATGTCGATGGCCTCAGTCACGCGGAAATTGCTGCCCATACTGGGGCGCCCCTCGGTACCGTTAAAGCCTGGATAAAACGCAGTTTACTGCGCTTACGGGAGTGTATGGCATGACCCGCCCTAATGATAACGAACGCGAAGATGACCATGCCTTGGCGGGTGAATACGTGCTAGGCACACTGTCGTTAGAGCAGCGCAAAGCGCTGGAAGCTCGTTTGCCCAATGAGCCTGAACTGCAAAAAGCCGTGATGGCTTGGGAAGAGCGTTTCTTGCCCTATACCGCTATCACCGATCCGGTATCGCCCTCTGATTATTTATGGCCACGTATTGAGCGCAGCCTAAAGGCACGAGAAGCGTCCGCTAAACGTACCAGTTCTGTTGTTGTGCCTCCAAGGCCTCGGCGCATGCTACACAGCTTGCCACTTTGGCGTGGCGCTGCCGGGTTTGGCCTGGCGGCGGCGTTAGTCATGGGCGTAATGCTGGCAAATGAAGTCACTGAGCCAACTATTTCAACTACGCCCGAGTACATGGTGGTTCTGCTCGCGCCGCAAACTCAGTCAGCGGGCTGGGTAGTCCAGGCCTCATCGCGACAGGAAATAGAGCTGATCCCGCTGGGTACGTTCGAAGTGCCTGAAGGGAAGGCGCTAGAGTTCTGGACCAAGGCGGATGAGTGGCAGGCTCCGGTATCACTGGGGTTAGTCGAACCTGGTCAGCCCATTCGGATGCGCTTAGACCAGTTGCCGCCGCTTGAAGATAACCAACTGTTTGAGCTAACGCTGGAAGACGAAACCGGTTCGGCCACCGGTCTGCCCACCGGTCCCATTGAGTTTATTGGTCGCGCGGTCGAGATTTAGCCACTCTAAAAGCGCCTGTTAAAAGTGTTTTTAAAAGAACGATAAGCCAACTTGGAACAGGCGTTCCACGTCGCGAATGCGGCGCTTGTCGATCACGAACAAAATCACGTGATCGCCGCTCTCAACCATCACATCGCCGTGTGCGATGATGACCTCTTTGCCGCGCACAATTGCCCCAATCGTGGTGCCTTCCGGTAGGTCGATCTCGCGGATGGTGCGGCCGACCACTTTAGACGACTGCTTGTCACCGTGGGCAATGGCTTCAATCGCTTCGGCGGCGCCCCGGCGCAGCGAGTGGACGTTGACGATGTCGCCGCGTCGCACGTGCGTCAGCAGGCTGCCGATAGTCGCCTGCTGGGGCGAAATAGCGATATCGATCTCGCCACCCTGCACCAAATCCACATAAGCGGCGTTGTTAATCAGCGTCAGCACCTTCTTGGCGCCTAACCGCTTGGCCAGCAGCGAGGACATGATATTGACCTCGTCGTCGTTGGTCAGCGCGCAGAAGATATCGCACTCTTCGATGTTCTCTTCTTCCAGCAGGCGCTTGCTGGTGGCGCTGCCGTGGAGCACCACGGTGCGATCCAGCCGCTCGGAAAGCGTGGTGCAGCGCTCCAGGTTGTGCTCGATGATCTTGACCTGGTGGCTATGCTCTAGATGCTCTGCCAAGCGTTCGCCGATATTGCCACCCCCGGCAATCACCACCCGACGAAAATCCCGCTCGACCCGGCGTAGCTCACTCATGACCGCACGGATATCGCGACGAGCGGCGAGGAAAAACACCTCATCGTCGGCTTCGATGACCGTATCGCCGCGGGGAATAATCGGTCGATTGCGCCGGTAGATCGCCGCCACACGGGTATCCACGTTGGGCATATGGCGGCGAAGAAAGGCTAAATCCTGACCTACCAGCGGGCCGCCGTAGAAGGCTTTCACCGCCACCAGCTGTACCAGTCCACCGGCAAACTCCAGAACCTGTAGGGCGCCGGGGTGCTCGATCAGGCGGCGTACGTGGTCGGTCACCACCTGCTCGGGGCTGATGAGTACATCAATGGGAATCGCTTCGTGGGCAAAAAGGCCTTTACGGGTTAAATACGCCGTAGCGCGCACCCGGGCGATCTTGGTCGGAGTGCGAAACAGCGTGTGGGCGACCTGGCAGGCGATCATGTTAATTTCATCGCTGCTGGTCACTGCAATCAACATATCGGCGTCTTCGCAGCCTGCCTGGCGCAGCACAATGGGGTATGAGCCCGCGCCGGTCACGGTGCGGATATCGAGTTTGGTGTGCAGGTCGCGCAGTTTTTTGGCATCGGTATCAACGACAGTGATGTCGTTCTCCTCACGGGCGAGGTGTTCTGCCAAGGTGCCGCCGACCTGGCCGGCGCCGAGAATAATGATCTTCATGGGCTATTGTCCTCACGGTCAGGCTCAAGGGAGAGCCGGTAACCAATGCCGGGTTCTGTTTGTAACAGGGTAGGCGACTGGGGATCGTCGCCGAGTTTGTAGCGCAGTTTGCTCACCACAATACGCAAATAGTGGCTGTCGTCCTGGTGGGTAGGGCCCCAGATCTGACGAAGTAGCTGGGTCTGAGTCACGACGCGTCCAGCGCAAGCGATAAGATGGGCCAGAACGGCAAACTCCTTAGGCGTTAAATGAACCGCGATGTTATGCAAACTGACTTGGTGGGCGGCGATATCGACCACCAGTCCGCCATGCTTGAATCGCTGAGCACTTGGGCTGGCGCGCCGTCTTAATAATGCCCGAATACGGGCCAACAACTCTTGGATACCAAATGGCTTGGTAACGTAGTCGCTTGCACCGTTATCCAGGGCACGCACTTTTTCTGCCTCGTGCCCGCGAACCGAAACGATGATAACGGGCACTTCATAATGCTGGCGGATGGCATCGAGTACCTGCTGACCATCCATATCGGGTAGGCCAAGATCCAACAGAACGATGTCCGCGTTGGGTGCAGATGCACCGGCGCTGAGTTTTACCAGTCCTTCACGACCAGTGGCGGCCTCGATCACCTGAAACCCCTGGGAGGCAAGGCTGATGCGCAAGAAGTGGCGAATATGCGGTTCGTCATCGATGACCAATACTCGCACTTGATTACTGCTCATTGTCTGCCTCCTCGCGGGGGGAGGGTAGCGGCAGTGACATGGTGATCGTAGTGCCGATCCCTGCGGGCCCTTGACTGGCGTGGATCTGCCCTGCGTGGGCGCCCAGCATACCGCGGCAAATCGCCAGCCCCAGGCCACTTCCATGTCGGCTGCGATCACCTTCATGGCCAGTAACGAACATATCGAATACCCGTTCGCTCAGCGCTGGCGGAATTCCGGGGCCCTCGTCGGTGACTGAAAATAGCAGGGTAGGCGTATCATCAGTGTTGGGCTTAGTAGAGCCACTTTTCCCAGCTCTGTCAGTGCCGGAGCAGCAGGCTTCGATAGTGATGCAGCCATTTGGGGGCGAGAAACGAGCCGCATTCTCCAGCACATTGACCAGGGCCTGTTCGATCAGGGCCGGATGCACATAGAGCAGCGGCAGGTCGTCAGGCCAGTGCTGCTTTATCTGGAGGTCATCAAGGATACTGCCCAGGCGCTTACGAGCCGATGAGACCAGATCGTCAAACGCGACCCAGTCACGCTCGATTTTCATATCGCCATGGCCGAGGCGGGTCATGTCCAGCAGGTTCTGTATATAGCGATTTAGCCGTTCGCTTTCGCTCAATACGCCATCCAGCAGCTCGAAGCGATCCTGCTGGGTCAACTGAGCATCCAGGGTGCGCAAAGAGCTGGCGGCACCAATGATTGATGCCAGCGGGGTACGCAAGTCGTGGGATACCGATGAGAGTAGCGCGGACCGCAGCCTTTCCTGCTCTTCTGCAAGGCGCGCTTCACTCAGCTCCAGCAGCCGTTGTCGGCTATCGCCAGCGAGCTTACCCACTACGAGTGCCACCAATAGGAAGAATAGCAGCGTCAGTAGCTGCTCCTGCTCTTCGACCGCAAATGAAAAATGCGGGACGGTAAAGCAGAAGTTAAAGGTCAGAAACCCCAGCAGGGCGCTGAGCAAAGCCGCATAGCTCCCAGCCACAACAGCGCTGGTGAGTACTGCGGTAAGAAAGATCAACGAAAGATTGGCTAGTGCCAGCCAAGCGTACAGACCCCAGGCGATCAGCAGCGCAGCGCCGGTACTCGCCAGGGCGATGAGGATTTCAAACGGCGTGGGAGCGCGCAGCCGGCGAACGAAGTGCGAGTCGGACCTGCTAATTGATTTGCCAAGCGGCATGATGTTGTCGTCCTTCATGGTAATTCGCTAGCGGCGCCAGAACATCGGGGTCAGCAGTACGACGACCGTCAAAATTTCCAGACGTCCCATCAGCA
The DNA here is from genome assembly GCF_037070215.1 of Vreelandella arctica. Lineage (NCBI taxonomy): Bacteria > Pseudomonadati > Pseudomonadota > Gammaproteobacteria > Oceanospirillales > Halomonadaceae > Vreelandella > Vreelandella arctica. The sequence goes on from NZ_JBANSN010000007.1 coordinate 17,650, forward strand.
TGCCGATACATAGTAGCCACTTTGCAGCGTCGGGCAGGGAGGCGAAGTTGCCCGCAGGGCCAATGATGTCACCCAGACCGGGACCTACATTGGTAACCGCCGTGGCGGCACCGGAAAGGGCGGTTACCAAATCAAGTCCCAACGCGGAAAGGCCTAGTGCTAGTGCGGCGATGGTAATGAAGAAAAAGAACGAAAAGGCGACTACGCTGCGTGAAATGTCGCTGGTTACCGGCTGCTGATTGTAGCGAGTGGTAAATATGCCATTGGCATGGATCAAGTAGTGCAACTGATTACGCAGCATCAAGGTGGCAATCTGCAGGCGGAAGATTTTCATCCCACCGCTGGTCGAACCGCTGCAACCTCCGACAAAGGTGAGGTAGAAAAATGCCATCATCGGGAGTGCACCCCAAAGCGTATAATCGTCAGAGGCATAGCCGGTGGTGGTTACTATGGATACGACGTTAAAGGTGACGTGGGTCAACGACTCAAACCAGTTATCTCCGTGAGCAACCCGCCAGAGGCTAATAAGCAGAACCGCGGTAAGCAGCAGCTTTAACAGCCCCCGTACCTGCTGGTCTTGCCATAAGGCGCTACTTGAACCTCGTATGAAACGGATATACAGCACAAAGGGAAGCGCGCCGCTGAGCATGAAAAAGCTGGCCATCCAGAGCAGCCAAGGTTGCCCGCTATAGGCCCCAAAGGAGGCGTCTGAGTTGGCAAATCCGCCGGTGGAAAGCGATGTCATGCCATGTACGGTGGCGTCCAACAGCGTCATCCCACCGGTCCAGTAACTGCCAATCGCGACCAGGGTCAAAGCCACATAAATGGTAAGGGTTGCTTTGGCGATACCACCCGTACGCGGCATCACTTTATCCGACCAGTCGGATGATTCAGTATGGAACAGCCGCATACCGCCTACTTTCAGAAACGGCAAGATTGCGATGCCCATGACGATAATGCCGATGCCGCCCATCCACTGCATTAGCCCTCGCCACAGTTTCAGGCCATCGGAAAAGTGTTCGATGCCGACCAGGATGGTCGACCCCGTGGTGGTAATCGCCGAAACCGATTCAAAGACGGCATTGGTAAACGTCAATTGGGGGGCGCCAAGTACGAGCGGTAGGCTGGCAAAACCGCTGATGGTGACCCAGCTGGCAGCGGTCAGAATGAACATCTGCCAGGGCTTCAGCTCAAGCGTGGCCCGGAAGGTGAGTAGCCAGGTAAGTGCGGCCGCCCCCACTATGAACAGCACAGAGATACCAAAGGCGGGTGCGTCGGGGTCATGCTCGATAAGCAATATAATCAGGGGAGCCAGCATGAATAGGGCCAGTACTACCCAGAGAATCGACATGATTTTAAAGACAGGGGCCCAGTGCCGATAAACATCCCTACTGCGATGAAACAACGGTGTAAAAGGTGTCATATACCTGACTCGCCATTTAGTATTCTTAAGCATGCGCTAAGAGAACATGCCCTTCCATAAAAAGTCTGTAAAAACCAAGCCGTTTGGATAATTATTTGTGAAATGGCTCTGCTGTCACGGTTCCATTTCGCGCTTTAGCGACGCAGAGAGAATGTTATGAACTGTTGGCGGTAGATAATCCCAATTTTTGTAGTAAAATTACACAAATTATTGCGTACAATGTCTTCTTTCAGGTAGGTTTTAGGTAATCTAACTACATTAGATTGACTAACTATAAATAGGAGCAACGATGAGCCAGTCCAATGCTTCCCAAGGTGCGCCGCTGGGCGATCCAGATAATGCTATCGATTTAGCGCTGTTTGGGGCGCTGGGTGATCTTGCCATGCGCAAGCTGTTTCCTGCCTTATACCATCTTGACCGTGAAGGCTTAATGCCTGAAAGCACGCGCATCATGGGACTGGCTCGCCAAGAGCACGATGTGGCGTCGTTTCGGCAACTGGTTAACGACGCGCTGCAAAAGCGACTGAAAAGCGGCGAGCAGGACAAGCAAAGCTTGGAACGCTTTCTCGCCCGCCTGGATTACCTGCAACTCGATTTTTCCAGTGTCGACGGGTACGACGCAATCCGCCAGTGGCGAAAGGGGTCACCCCGCCCGATGGTGGTGTATCTTTCCGTTGGCGCGCGTATTTACGGTGATATTTGTCGTCACCTTCAGGCCAGCAAAAGCCTGGATGAAGAGTCCCGCGTGGTGGTTGAAAAACCGATTGGTTCCGATCTGCACTCCTCAATTGAAATTAACGACGCCATTGGCGAGGTGTTTCCCGAGTCGCGGATTTATCGCATCGACCATTATTTGGGCAAAGAGACCGTACAGAACCTGATCGCACTGCGTTTTGCCAACCCGCTATTCGGTACTCAGTGGAATCAGAACAACATCTCCCATGTGGAGATCACCGTAGCGGAAAAAGTGGGCATTGAGGGTCGCTGGGGCTACTTCGATGAAGCGGGTCAGTTGCGCGACATGGTGCAAAACCACCTGCTGCAGCTACTGTGCTTAATCGCCATGGATCCACCCTCGAACCTGGATGCCGATGCCATCCGTGACGAGAAGGTGAAAGTGCTTAAAGCACTCAAGCCCTTTGTGGGCGAAGCGCTAGATCGAGACGTGGTGCGCGGTCAGTACATCGCGGGCAACAGCGACGGTCAGTCGGTACCCGGCTATCTAGAAGAAGAGGGCGCCAATACCCAGAGCCAGACCGAAACCTTTGTCGCGATGAAAACCGAAGTGGCTAACTGGCGTTGGGCGGGCGTACCGTTTTATTTGCGCACCGGTAAACGGATGCCGGAAAAACTGTCGCAGATCGTGATTCACTTCCGCCAGCAGCCGCACTATATCTTCGACCCGGACCAGCGCAATATTGCCTCCAATAAGCTGATTATCCGCTTACAGCCGGAAGAGGGCATCGCCCTCCAGGTGTTGACCAAAGACAGTGGCCTGGATAAAGGCATGCGCCTGCGGCCTGGCCCGCTACATTTGGACTTTAACAGTGCCTTCCCGAAATCGCGCATTCCCGATGCCTACGAACGACTATTGCTGGAAGTCATGAAAGGGCAGCAGTATCTGTTCGTTCGCCGCGATGAAATCGAACACGCATGGCGCTGGTGCGACCAGCTCATTGACGGCTGGAAAAAACGTGACACGTCGCCGCGTCGTTACCCTGCAGGTTCTTGGGGACCGGTCGCCTCCATCGCTATGATTACCCAAGACGGCCGCAGCTGGTACGAGGATTATTAATATGAGCCAAGCACGCCAACAGCTCGCCGAGCAGCTTGCCGAAGCGGTGTTTCAAGCCCTGCAAGAAGATTTAAATCATCAAGAGCGCGCTCTGTTAGTCGTCTCAGGTGGCTCGACGCCGGTACCGTTTTTTAAGGCGCTGTCGGCCAAGCCACTGCCGTGGGAGCGCATTGACATTACCCTTGCCGACGAGCGGTGGGTCGGAGAGGAAAGCACCGATAGCAACGCCAAGCTGGTACGCGAACACCTGTTGCAGGGTGAAGCGACGGCTGCCCAATTTATACCGTTAACTTGTGATGCCTCGACACCGGAAGAAGGTGTCGAGGAAGTCGCTAAGCGAATGGATGCATTGGCGTGGCCTGCCAGCGTCGTAATTCTGGGCATGGGCGGCGATGGTCACACTGCCTCGCTGTTCCCTGATAGCCGTGAGCTTGACCTGGCACTTTCCACGGATGAGTTGCTGGTGGCAGTGCGCACCCCTAGCCAGCCGCAGCCACGAATTACCTTCTCAGCGGATCGCTTACATCAAGCGCGCCGTCATTTTCTACATATTACCGGCGACGATAAACGCGCCGTATTGGCCAAGGCATTGAACGGCGACGACGTACGTCAACTGCCGATACGTGTCTTTTTAACCTGCCCCCTGGCGATTTACTGGGCGCCCTAAGGTCAATCCTTTAGGCCCGCCCTTGAGAATTAACCGCCTTAGTCAATAATAATTTGCTTGGAGACTCACTCATGACTATCGATAAACAGTTACCGTCTACACGTACCGCCGAGCTTGATAGCATCTGCTTAAAAGCCGAAGTGATTCCCGTCATCACTATTGAGCGCTTGGAAGACGCTGTCCCGTTGGGTCGCGCACTGGTGGAAGGAGGATTAACCGTACTGGAAGTCACCCTACGTACCGATTGTGCTCTGGAAGCGGTTAAACGCATGCGTGAAGCGCTGCCCGGTGCCAGCATTGGCGTGGGCACGGTATTAACCCCGGCCCAGTACCGCCAAGCCGAGCAGGTCGGCGCTGATTTTGTGGTAACTCCCGGTGCTACCGATGCCCTCTATCGCTATGGCGTTGAAAGCCCTGTACCTATGCTGCCAGGCGTCTCAACCGTTTCTGAGTTGATGACTGGCTGGCAGTACGGCTACCGTCGGTTTAAGTTCTTCCCTGCGGAATCCAGCGGTGGCGCTAAAGCGATCAAAGCGTTTGGAGCGCCGATTCCTGAAGCACGCTTTTGTCCCACTGGCGGTATCACTGTTGATAACGCCGATGACTATTTATCGTTGCCCAATGTGATGTGTGTCGGCGGTTCATGGTTGACGCCTAAAGCAATGGTGGAAGCGGAAGATTGGGACGGTATCCGTGAACTCGCACGCCAATCAGCCGAGCGTTTTCATCATTAAGTAAGCTGCCGCTGCGTATCGATAGCAGCGCTGGCAGCCGCCCTGGTTTATGTTTTTAAACGTCATGTTTAAGAACTGAGCCGGGGCTTTTTTATGCGCTGATTGTGTCCACTTGGCGCTTTGAAGGAGCGACTAAGACCAAAGATGTATAACGGGGCTATATTCAGCTCGTCTAAAATGACTGAATAATATGTCTGACATTTTAATCCGCGCATACCGTAACGTGCGTGCCACTTATAAAGATGATGAGGTAAGTCAATATGCACGCGTTGACCCTGGCGTCTTTCCTGTTCTTTACAGGACTTGTCGCCTTCATTACTTGGCGCATTACGCGCCGCGATGACCACTCAAGCACCAGCGGCTACTTTCTCGCCGGTCGCACGCTAACCTTTCCGCTGATTGCTGGCTCACTATTGATGACCAACCTCTCTACCGAGCAAATGGTAGGGTTGAACGGGGCTGCCTTTGCCGATGGTTTAAGTGTAATGGCCTGGGAAGTGGTAGCGGTTATTGCGCTGGTAGCGCTGGCGCTATTTTTCCTGCCGCGATTTTTGAAAAGTGGCATTGCCACGTTACCGCAGTTACTCGAAATACGTTTCGATAAAACCACACAGCTAATCACCAATATCATTTTCTTGATTGCCTACGCGGTGATTCTGCTGCCGATTATCCTCTATTCGGGCGCCATCGGGTTGCAGGGAATGCTTGATCTTCCTGGATTAACCGGCATTGAGTCGTCCTCGACGCTGCTCTGGTTAACGGTGTGGATCGTCGGCATTATCGGCTCGGTGTATGCGCTGTTTGGCGGGCTGCGCACGGTAGCGGTGTCCGACACGCTTAACGGCGTCGGGCTGCTGATCGGTGGTTTTGTGATTGTCTACTTCGGCCTGCAGGCCGTGAGTGGCGGCACAGGTATTATGGAAGGTTGGAGCATCCTGAAAGAGAGCGACCCGGATAAGCTGAATTCGATTGGTGGCGCTGATCAGCAGGTGCCTTTTTTCACTCTGTTTACCGGCGTATTCCTGATCAACCTGTTCTACTGGAGCACTAACCAGCAGATTATCCAGCGTACTTTTGCGGCCAAAAACCTTGCTGAAGGGCAGAAGGGCGTTCTGTTGACCGGTCTCTTCAAGCTGCTGGGGCCGCTGTACCTGGTTCTGCCGGGCATCATTGCTTACCATCTTTATGCTGACCAGGGCGTACGTGCCGATGAAGCCTACGGCCATTTGGTGTTTAACGTACTGCCCCCTTACCTCACCGGTTTCTTTGCCGCAGTGATGGTGGGTGCGATTCTGTCGTCGTTTAACTCGGCGCTTAACAGCACCACCACGATTTTCAGCCTGGGCATCTATAAAGGTGTGCTGAATAAAGAAGCTACCGAAGAGCAGGTGGTTAAATCAGGCAAGGTGTTTGGCTGGATCATGGCCATCATTACCATGATCATTGCGCCGCTGCTGGCCGGCCAGGAAAGCCTGTTTGGCTACCTGCAGAAGATGAACGCGATCTACTTTATTCCAATTCTGGCGGTGGTGCTGGTAGGCCTGCTGACCAAGCGTGTTCCGCCTATGGCTGCCAAGATTGCTCTGGTGGGCGGTTGCTTATTGATTGCTGCCGGTTACTTTGTGCCACCGTTCACGCTGCTGCCGCAGGTCATGCACGAGTTCCACTTCGTGGCGCTGGTATTTGTGTTACTAGTGGCGGTGATGCTGATCATCGGCAAGCTTCGCCCGCGTGAAACGGATTGGATTCAGGAGCACAGCGGCGACGTCGACCTAACCCCCTGGAAAGGCGCCGTGCCTGCTGGCATCGTGTTGGTCGTATTAGTGATCGTTATGTATATAAGCTTTGCTGGTTAAGCTGGGATTGTCGGGAACGAGGCCGCGTCGTTGCGAGGAGCGCAGCGACGCGGCAATCTCAACTTCCGGTGGCAGATACCCCGAGATTGCTTCGCTTCGCTCGCAATGACAGTGAGTGAGCTTGCAATGACAGTGAGTGAGCTTGCAATGACAGGGAATCTACTCTAGGCGCAGCGGCGGCTCAGCTAGCCCAGCAATATCGAGTTCGACCACATAAAGCGAACCTGCCGTTGGCTCTTGGGCTAGCTGCTCAGCGCTAAATCCCTCTTGGGCCGTGGTGATATAGAGCGTTTTTAGGTCGGGACCTGCAAACGCTGAACAGGAAGGTTGGCTGACCGGCAGCTTGACACGGCCTATCACTTTTCCGTCATGATTCAGGCGCACAACTTGTCCCGCACCCCACAGTGCTAGCCAAAGACAGCCTTCGCCATCGACTACCGCGCCGTCGGGGTTACCTAGGGTAGAGGAGAAGTCCGCCCAGGGCTGCGGTTCGCCTTCTGGCCAACCTTCATTATTGAGCGCCCAGCGCATCACCACGCCCGTCACCGTATCGGTAAACCAAGCAAAACAGCCATCGGCTGAGAAGCAAATAGCGTTAGGAATCGTTAAGCCTGAGCGTAACCGTGTGAGCTCGCCACGATGTAGGCGGTAAAGGCTGCCCGCGCCTTTTTCGGCCTTCTTGCCCATGGTGGAAAGCCACAGACTGCCATGGCAATCGACACGGGCATCATTGCTACGCGTGATCGGGTTATCGGCCTCGAAATCACAAAACGCTTCTACGCTACCGTTATTGGAATCGAACCTGCATAAGCGATCTTCACCGACTAACAGCAGCCCGCCGCCTTCAAGCGGCGTGGCCAGCGAGACCATATGATCAAGCTGATAGTGGCCGCTTTCCCCGGTAGCGGGGGAGAGCCAGTGCAATCGCTTTCCGAGAATATCGCACCAATAAAGGCGCTGATTAATAGCATCCCACTGCGGGCCTTCCCCCAGTGTGCAGCGGCTATCAACCGCTAACTCGGCCTGCCACGTTGAAACACTGATGTCTGTATTCATTGTTGTTTGCTCTCCTTATTATTCTCCCGCTGACCAAGCATCAACAAGGGCTTGCGCTTGTTGCCGTACCTGAGCAGCGCTTTGGCCGGGTTTGTATAGCGCACTGCCCAGGCCTGCACCGTCAACGCCAGCGGCGCGCCACTCAGCGAAATTATCGACCCCAACGCCACCCACGGCATAGAGCAGTGTGCCTGCCGGTAGCACTGCACGTACCGCTTTCATGCCTTCTAAGCTTACCTGTACCGCGGGGAAGAGTTTAAGCCCGGTTGCGCCAGCGTCCAGCGCATCAAAGGCTTCAGAGGGCGTGACAATCCCCGGCCAACTCGCCATACCCAGCCGGTGGGTTTCTTCAATCACCGCTGGCCGACAGTTGGGCGAAACGATCAAGCGTCCCCCAGCGGCGTGAACATCGCGTACTTGAGCTGGCGTGAGCACCGTACCTGCACCAATCACTGCACGCTCGCCAAATGCGTCTACCAAGCGACGAATGCTATCTAGTGGGTTGGGTGAGTTAAGCGGCACCTCAATTTGGGTGATGCCCGCGGCTAGCACCGCTTCCGCGATATCCACGGCCTCATCAGGCGTTACACCGCGCAAAATACCAATCAGTGGCAGCGACATGGGTAATTTCTCCGTTAATAGTGAGCAGCATTAAGCCTTCAATGCATGATGAGCAAGCCGAAGGCCTGCTAGCACGGCCTCATCGCCATCCACATGCCGTGTCTGAAAACCGATTGCATTGAGGGCTAACGTATAGCGCTGACAAAGGGCTTGGTTACCGATTAGCGTGATGGGCGCTTGGCTTGACGGCTCACGGCAGGCGCCAGCGAGTTCAAGGCCGATAGCGAGCCCGGAGAGCCTGGCCGCCAGTATGGCCCCTCGCATTTTGCCGATAGGTAGTCGACCATCGAGTAAATCTTGCGCACGCAGGCCGAACAGACGGCTGCTAAAGGTTTCGGGCGCTTCATAGCTTTCGCTGACCGCTGTCACAAAGGCGTCACGACAGGCCGCATCATTCAAGTCATCACTGCCGATGGAGTGCTGCAAAACCGATTGGCGTGCCAAGAGCTGATAAAGCTCACCTGTCAGATAGGTAGTGAACTGGGTGACGGCGCCTGCTTCCAGGGTAGCCCATTTGGCGTGCGTGCCGGGCAGACAAGCGAGGCCTGAAAAGTCAGGCGTATCGGCGACCAGACCCGCCAGCTGGGTCTCTTCGCCGCGCATCACGTCAAAGTGTTTTGTCGCGCTGCGGGTTTGGCTTAAACCAGGCAGCAGATAAACGTGCAGCTGGCTGCCCGTAAGCGTTGGCGTCACCGCACCCTGGCTGAGTTGATCGAGCCGCGTTGGCACGGGCAGGTAGGCGGCTTCCAGCCAGCCCTGACGGGCGCCCGCCATCCCACAAACCATCACATCCGTCTGGCCGGAGGCAGGCAGCCAATCACCCACTAACCGTAGCAGCTCGGCTGCATACTCATCGGCTTTAAGCGATAGCATGCCCTTGTCGCTGCTGGCTTGGGCAATTACCTGGTCGTGTTGATCCAGACCCCAGGCGCGCAGGTTGCTAGAGCCCCAGTCCACGGCAATCCAGGCCAACTGATATGCTATTTCAGTCGTTTCACGCATCGCGCTTGATTCCATGGCTTACCACTCCGCAATTGAACCGTCTTCATGCGTCCAAACCGGGTTACGCCAGCGGTGCCCCACTTTGGCGCGCTCCTCAACGAACTCTTCGTTGATCTCGACGCCAAGCCCTGGGCCTTGGGGAATGGCGCAGAAACCGTCTTCAATGGCGAGCGGCGATTTATCGACCAAGTAGTCGAGAACGTCGTTGCCCTGGTTGTAGTGGATGCCCATGCTCTGCTCTTGAATAAAGGCGTTGTGGCTGACTGCATCCAGCTGTAGCGATGCGGCCAGCGTTAACGGACCGAGCGGGCAATGGGGTGCCAGGGCGACATCGTAGGCCGATGCCAGGGCGTTGATCTTTAGCCCCTCGCTGATCCCGCCGCAGTGGGAAATGTCGGGCTGAATAATGTCGATCATGCCGTCGGCCAGTAGGTCGCGGAACTGAAAGCGGGTGTGCAGCCGTTCCCCGGTGGCTAGCGGGTAACCCAGGCCACCGGCAATATCCTTCAGGCAAGGCAAGTGCTCCGGGGCGACCGGCTCTTCCACGAACATCGGGTGAAAAGGCTCCAGCTCGCGCAGCAGTGCTTTGGCCATTGGCCGATGCACACGGCCATGAAAGTCGATCCCAATGCCAACATCCGGGCCCACGGCGTTTCGCGCTTCCGCGACTCGTGCTACTGCTTCATCAATCTTGCGATGGGAGTCGACGATCTGCATCTCGGGGGTGCCGTTCATTTTGAAAGCCGTAAAGCCTTTTTCGACCAGCGCTTTGGCGCCAGCGCCCACGTCGCTTGGTCGATCGCCGCCGGTCCATGCGTACATACGCATTTTGTCGCGCACGGCACCGCCTAACAGCTGGTGAACGGGCACACCCAGGTCGCGACCTTTAAGGTCCCATAGCGCCTGGTCAATACCGGCAATCGCACTCATCAGAATAGGGCCACCGCGGTAGAATCCGGCGCGATACATGATGTTCCAGAGGTGTTCGATTCGGTGCGGGTCCTGGCCGATTAGGTAGTCGGAAAGCTCGTGCACGGCGGCTTCAACGGTTGCGGCGCGGCCTTCAATCACCGGCTCGCCCCAACCGTAGCAGCCTTCGTCAGTCTCGATTTTGAGAAACAGCCAGCGCGGAGGAACTTGCCAGGTCTTGAGCTTGGTAATTTTCATGTCCGGTCATCCTTTTGGATAGGAAATATTTAGTGAGTAATGTTAGCTAACAATGCCAAGGTCAATGGCGGTGCGGCGCAGCACTTCTCTGGCGGCGGTTTCTGCAGCGCTGGCATCGCGATGGCGAATAGCGTCAAGTACTTGACGATGGCGGGCGAGGCTGTCGTCCAAGGTGTCAGTACGGTGTTGAGAGCCATGAATCAACGCCATGATAGATGGGCGCAGTAAATGCCCCATTTGTCGCCAGACTAAATTGTGACTAGCGCGATAGGTGGCATCGTGAAAGGCAACGTCGTATTCCGCATGCTCATCGCGCGCATCAACGCTGCCTGCGGTGTTTTCCATACCCGCAAAGGCGCGCTCCAAGCGTTCGAGGTCTTCAGCTTCAGCGGCCTGGGCGGCGAGCCCGGCGACTACTGGTTCGGCAGAAAAACGAAAGGCGTAAATAGCCCGTACCAGCTGAGGGTCAAGATTGACCAGGCCGGTCATCCACTCGCTCATCAGCGGGTCAAGCAGGTGCCAGTCGCCCATTTCTCGCACCAGCGTGCCCCTACCCGCCGTACGTTCCAGTAGCCCTGCCGCGGAGAGGCTGGTTAGCGCATTGCGCACCTGATTGCGGCTCACCGCAAAGTGTTTGCTGATATCAAGCTCGCGGGGGAAGGTAGCACCCGGCTGCCAATGGCCTGTCAGCAGCGCCTGGGCGAGTAGGCGCGCTAACTGTTCAGCGCCCCCCTGGTGGGGCGGTAGAGCGTCCAGCGTCATGTTTATCTCTTATTTTTTATTGGATGAATCTTAGTCTAGTAAATGTCTGACATTTAAACAAGTCATGCCATAAGAGTCTTTAGATAGCCGGTGACGCCTTACCCAATCAAAAAAGCCCACACCGGTTTGCAACAGATGTGGGCCAGTGACTAACGACTCGTGGGGATGCCGTGGCGTAGCATCCAATTTTGAAAAGTAAGAAATGCCAACTTCAGACTGTCATTACTCCGTCATTTCTCCTCGCTAACGTATCTCAATAACCAATGGAGAACATGATGCGGAAAAAACTATTACTCACAGGTGTCGCGTGTATGACGGCTTTAGCGTCTGCTGCTCAGGCTGAGGTGCTAGGCGGATTGGCGTTTTCTGACACTACGCCCATTGCCCAAAACATGAACGCAGCAGATGAGTTCACAATTGTAGGTGATGACGACTTGATGACTATGGATGCCATCAATGCAGATGGCTCGGTAAGGGCTATTGTTGAAATACCAACGGGTACATCGGCGAAATGGGAAGTCAGTAAAGATGATCCCAAAGCGGTTTATTGGGAATATAAAGACGGTGAGCCGCGCGTGGTGAGTTATCTGGGGTATCCCGGTAATTATGGCGCTATTCCAGGCACGGCTCTGCCAAAAGAGTTGGGCGGTGATGGGGATCCGCTCGACGTGATCGTTTTGGGTCAAGCCGTTCCTCGTGGTGAAATTGTCGACGTGAACGTGATCGGTGTACTGAAAATGCTGGATGGCGGCGAGCAAGATGACAAGCTAATTGCCGTTCTCACCCAGGATTCACCTTTTGCACACATTGAAAGCATGGCGCAGTTGGATAGCGAGTACCCAGGTGTCAGTCAGATCATTGATCTATGGTTTGCCAATTACAAAGGGCCTGATGGCGGGATGGAAGGGCTTGGATTTGACGATGCAGAATCGGCAAGGGCGGTGCTAGAAGCCGCAGCTGAAAACTTCGCAGCGATGCAATAGTATTCAAATCACAGTAATTGACATGCCCAACTAACATTGGTGACCGCTCTGGCGGTCACCAAACTCGCTGATCAAACAAGCCAACCTTACTGGCCAGTGTTAAGTGTTCCGGATCGCCTCGATATCCCTATACGTTGGCAGCGCTGCGTAGGCACCTGGCCGAGTGACCGCGTGGGCACCGCAGTGGCAGGCGGTATCCACTGCGCGACGAAGAAAGTCGGCATCGTTGTGCCAGTTCTCATTGATGCCGTGGGCCGAGAGTTCCGCCAGCAGCCCGCCAATGAAAGCGTCGCCACCCGCGGTGGTATCGACTGCTTCAACCTTGGGTGGTGTGATGCGCTGGTCGATACCGACGCCTTTGAGTACGACATCGTTGGGGCCGTCGGTGATTAAGATAACTTTTACCCCTGCCGCTAGCCGCTCTGAAAGCCACGACTCCGCAGGGTGGTCGGCACGCAAGTAGTCGAGCTCTTCCTGGGAGAGCTTGAGCAGCTCAGCGCCGTCTAGCAGCTGCGTGACTAAGCTGGCATCCGCTTCGCCACCGGGCCATAAATTGTGACGCAGGTTGGCGTCTACGCTGACCAGGCAACCTGCCCGTTTGGCCATGGTGGCCATTGCCAAGGTGACATCGGCAATCTCAGGGTCAGTCAGGCTGTTGCTACACAGGTGTAAAATAGCGGGGTTCTCAAAGACACCGTGGGGTAGGTGCTCAAGACGATAAAGCAGATCAGCCGCGGGTGGGCGATAAAAATCAAAAGTGCGCTCGCCCACGTCATCCCGGGAAACAAACGCCAGCGCTGTGCGGGCTTCTCGGGTAAATACCACGCCGCTGGTGTCGACGCCGTGACTGTTGAGTTCGCGCACGATGAAGTGCCCAAACGTATCGTCGCCCACCATGCCTAGAAACTGGCTGGGTACGCCTAAACGAGCGCAGGCGACCGCCACATTAGCGGGAGCACCACCGGCGTAGGGCGTAAAGGTTTCCTGTGCATCCGTTGCCGCCCCTAGACGGCTGGAGAGCATATCCACCAGTGCTTCCCCAAAGGCGATGATTGGCGTCATCAGTGGCTCCTTAGTGTAATTAACGTAATAGTTGTTTTGTACCGCGTCGTTTTATACAAATAGCCTTATGCCACGCAGTGGCCGCGGGCGGCTTCTAGCAATTCATACCAGGCTTCCCGAGGTAGCGTGGCAGGGCCTTTGAGCATGTCGTTGATTCGCTCAGGTTTAACGCTGCCAATGACCGGTACTGGCGAGTTAGGAAGACTGCGCAGCCATGCCAGCGCTAAAGCACTAGGGGTGCTATCAAGCTCTGTTGCCCACTTATCCAAACATTCGCCAACGGCGCCTTGCATCAACTGCCCACCTGCCAAAGGTGACCACGCCATGGGCGTGTGGCCATCGGCACAGAGGTCATCAAAGCTACCGTCAAACAGCGGCGTTGTGTGGGCAATCGAGAGCTCGATTTGGTTAGCTGATAAGCGGTGATGCATGGCGCCCTGCAAGCGCCGCCACTGGCTGGGCAAATGGTTGGAAATCCCCGCAGCGCTAATTTTGCCTGCTTCTATGGCATCGTCCAGCGCCCGGCCGGTCACTTCCGCATTCATCAGAAGATCAGGGCGGTGAATCAGAAAATGGTCGAGACGTTCGACATTCAAACGCGCAAGTGAGGCATCAATGGCACTATGAAGATAAGCAGGGCTGGCGTTGTAGTGCTTTACCTTACCCGAACCGGGTGCAGGGTTGTCGTTGGCGATGCTCGCTTTGGTGACGACATTGACCCGCTGAGCCAGGGCAGGGCGCGCCCGCAGTGCGGCGCCAAAAAGCGTCTCGCCTTGGCCGTTGCCGTAAATGTCCGCATGGTCAAACCAATTAAGGCCCTGTTCCAGGTGCGCTTCGATCCAGTCCGCCAATCCCTCAGGTTCGTGCATGGCGGGTGTTTCGTGCAGGCGCATCATGCCGAGTAAAAACGGCACATCAAAAATGGCGGCGGGCATAGCAGGTTCCGTATTGGTGTTGTTAGGAGTGTTGTTAGAGGTGCTAGAAATGTTATTAAAAAACCTCTTCGTTATGCAGTGCCTCAGCGGCGCCTAATAAGCCTGTCCATGGGGCGGTAACCACCCAAATGGGGATATCGGCATTATAAGCACCCATGCGTCCTTTATTGACGAAAGCGGCGCGCAGTTCACTTTTGGGTAACCAATCGAGCAGGCGCGGCAGAATGCCCCCACACAGATAAACACCGCCCCTTGCGCCCATGGTCAACGTGGCGTCGCCGCATACATCGCCCAGAATTTTTAGAAAACGCAGCAGGGCGGCAGTGGCGAGGGTATCGCCTTCATTAGCGGCTTTTGTGACATCCGCCGGGCTAGCTAAGCGTGGTTCAGCACCTTCAAACGTGCAGTAGGCTTGATAAAGTTCTAACAAACCCTGGCCGCATAAGACCCGCTCTACACTGATACGTGTACGACGCTGTTTAAACACATCCACAATCGCTCGCTCGGTATCATCCGTGGGCGCGAAGGTGACATGGCCGCCTTCAGTAGGCAGTGGAATCCAGGCGCGTTGGCCGGGGAATACCCCGGCAACGCCTAGCCCCGTGCCAGGCCCGATGACAAGACGTGTGGCGTGCGCTTGTGACTTGCCCGGCTGGACTTCAACCAATTCACTGGCAGCGACATGAGGCACACCCAGCGCCTGGGCGGTGAAGTCGTTAATGACTTTAAAAACAGCGAGGTTCAGCGCTTGCTGAACCTCGCTTTTTAAAAATTCCCAGTGGTTATTGGTCATCTTGACCCGCTCAGCGTGAACGGGGCAAGCAAAGGCTAAGCACGCCTCTTGAGGTGCTTTATCGCCGGTAGCACCGACACGCTGTAAATAATCCTGCACCGCTTCAATAACGCCGGGGTAGTCAGCGCAGGGAAGATTCACAATATCGTGCGGCGTGATCTCGCCTGGCGTGACTAACGCCAGGCGTGCATTGGTGCCACCTATGTCGCCAATGAGGGCCGGTCGGCTCATTGGTCCTCCTGCTCGATTTTTTCCAGCTCCCGCGCTAGTACTTCTGCCTCAAAACCACCAAACACGCCCGCTCCCTCTTCGGCCTTGGTGGCCAAGTGGCGGAAGCCGCCAAAGAGCTCACGGCCCATGCCAAAGTGGTTGTGTTCCAGATTGGCTTCGGCGCACGGACGGGCATTGAATTTTGCGGCGTCTATCAATACGTTTAGCTCGCCGCTGTCGGCATCCAGGCGAACGATATCACCATCCTGAAGTTTCGAAAGCGGCCCACGGTCAACGGCCTCTGGTGTTACGTGGATAGCGGCCGGAACCTTACCCGACGCCCCAGACATACGTCCGTCCGTTACCAGGGCAACTTTATAGCCGCGGTCTTGAAGCACACCCAAGAACGGAGTGAGCTTGTGTAGTTCAGGCATGCCGTTGGCTTTGGGCCCCTGAAAGCGCACCACCACAATCACATCACGATCAAGCTGGCCGGATTCAAACGCCGCTTTTACCTGATTTTGATCATCAAACAGCTGTACCGGCGCTTCGATGACGCGATGATCCTGTTTTACTGCCGAGATTTTAATCACGCCGCGGCCGAGGTTGCCGTCAAGCACGGTAAGCCCGCCGGTGGGCGAGAAGGGATTACTAACCGGACGCAGAACGTCTGAATCATGGCTGGACGTAGGGCCTTCTTTCCACGTGAGCTTGCCCTCTTCAAGGAAAGGCTCCTGAGTGTAGGCCATCATATCGGTGCCAAAGACGGTAGCGATATCCGCATGGATAAGCCCAGCACCAAGTAGCTCACGAATCAGCAGGCTCATACCACCAGCAGCCTGGAAGTGGTTAACATCCGCTTGGCCATTGGGGTAGATACGGGTCATGCTGGGCACCACGGCGGAGAGGTCCGTGAAGTCATCCCAGTTAATGGTAATGCCCGCCGCAGCCGCCATGGCAACCAAGTGCAGGGTATGGTTGGTAGACCCGCCGGAGGCCAGCAACCCTACGATAGCGTTAACGATCGCACGTTCGTCAATCTGCTTGTAGAACGGACGGTAATTGCCGCTTTGCTCGGTATTGCGAATCGCTTGTTCAGTGGCGTAACGAGTAAGTGCTTCGCGCAGCGGAGTACCTGGGTTAACAAAAGAGGCGCCGGGCAGGTGTAGCCCCATCATCTCCATCATCAGCTGGTTGGAGTTGGCAGTGCCGTAGAAGGTGCAGGTGCCAGGGCTGTGATACGACTGTGATTCGGCTTCTAAAAGCTCATCGCGACCTACTTTGCCTTCTGCATAAAGCTGACGCACTCTAGCCTTCTCATCGTTAGGTAGGCCCGTTGTCATGGGGCCGCCGGGGACAAAAATGGCGGGTAGATGGCCAAAGCGTGCGGCACCAATAAAGAGACCTGGCACGATTTTATCGCAGATACCTAAATACAGCGCTGCATCAAACATATTATGGGAAAGCGCAACCGCGGTTGCCATGGCGATCACATCACGGGAGAAAAGCGATAGCTCCATGCCCGGTTGCCCTTGGGTAACACCGTCGCACATGGCGGGCACACCCCCGGCAAACTGAGCGGTTGAGCCCATGCCGCGTGCGGCTTCTTTAATAGCGGCAGGATAGTCTTCAAATGGCCGGTGGGCTGAAAGCATATCGTTATAGGACGATATGATGCCCAAGTTGGCGCTATTGGTTAACTTCAGTCGGCCCTTATCGGTAGGCACGTCGCAACCTGCAAAGCCGTGCGCTAGGTTCCCACAGGAAAGTTCACCGCGATGTACGCCTTGCTTATGCTGGTCAGCCATATGAGATTCATAGAGAGCACGCCGGTGCTTGGAGCGCTCACGGATGCGCTGGGTAACCTCAGCAACGGTGGGGTTTAGAGTGGCAGGTGTTGAGCTCGGCATAGGGACCTCTGCATGATAAAGACGGTGTGTAACACATGTAGTTATTTTACATTTTTTAGTGTCGATATAAGAGACTTTACGGCAATAAAAACCACAATTGTAGTTTTATTACCCGAATATGGGGCGTCGAATTTTTCCCGCAAATGCGCGGATGAATCCAAAGAACCCCAACAGCTTGGTAGAGCCACCAGTGAAATAGCAAGTATAGCACTCAGGCTTTTGCTACCCTTTTGCGCGCTACGTTTAATATTTCTTGTCTACTCACCAAGCCGGAGCCTGCATGCACGCGATTCTTGACGACATCCAGCCAGTTAATTTTCATGCAGGTGAGCAAGCGCGTCGCTACTTGGATACGTTAACCAAGCCGCCAGGCAGCTTAGGTGACCTAGAGGCGTTAGCCATTCAGCTTAGCGCTATCACTGGCGAACTGAAGCCCAGCGTAATACCGCCGGCCGTGATTGTGTTTGCCGCCGATCATGGCGTTGCCGCGGAGGGTGTTTCAGCCTTTCCGCAAGCGGTGACTGCTCAGATGGTGGCTAACTTTGCCCAGGGCGGCGCGGCGGTTAACGTGTTTGCCCGGCAGATTGGCGCGCGTGTTGAAGTGGTGGATGTCGGCGTGGCGAGCGATATCACGGCAGCTGGTGTGGTGAATGCCAAGGTATCCCGCGGTACCGCCAACATGGCGATAGAAGATGCGATGCAGCCTGAGCAGGCAGCAGAGGCCATTAATGCAGGCGTGGTGGCGGTAGAGCGGGCAATAAAGGCGGGGGCAAAGTGCCTTATAGTCGGGGAGATGGGTATTGCCAACACCACCGCCAGCAGCGCCATGTTAGCAGTGTTAACCGGCGAGCCGGTAGCAAGCCTAGTGGGCGCTGGCACGGGCATTGACCCACAGCAGCTAACCCATAAAGTGGCCGTCATTGAGCGTGCCATCGCGGCGCGCAATGCTGATTCACAGGCACCCTTAGAGGTGTTGACCAAGCTGGGCGGGCTGGAGATCGCCGCCATGACCGGCGCGTATTTAGCTGCAGCAGCGCATCGGTTGCCTGCGATTGTGGATGGCTTCATCGCCACCGTCGCCGCACTCACCGCCTGCCGGATGTGTCCCGCAGTGCGCGGCTATTTGATTTTTGGCCATCGTTCCCAAGAGCCGGGGCACGATGTTGCGTTACGTGCACTAGACGCCAAGCCGCTGCTGGATATGGGCATGCGGCTAGGCGAGGGCAGCGGCGCGGCGCTGGCGTACCCCTTGCTGCAGGCGGCCACAGCGATGATGGCGGAAATGGCCACTTTCGCAAATGCCGGTGTTAGCGATAAGGCATCACCATGATCCCAGGCGCCACTTTTGGCGGTATTGTGCTGATCATCTTAGCGATCATAATTGATTTGCTCATCGGCGATCCGCGCTCACTGCCACACCCGGTGGTGCTGATCGGGCGGTTTATCAGTCGTTTTGAACAGCTTTGGAATCGCGGGACTGCGCAGCAGCGTAGAGTGTGCGGCTTCCTGCTGACGCTCATCGTGGTAGGTGGCGTATGGAGTATCAGCTGGCTGCTGCTAGCAGTGTTAACGCAGTTGCACCCTGGGTTGGCTTTGGTCGCCGAACTCTGGCTGCTCTCTACGACACTGGCGATCAAAGGATTGGGCGATGCGGCCCGCGCGGTGGTAGAACCGCTAACCAAGGGCGATTTGCCCGCCGCACGCCAAGCGCTGGGCATGATTGTGGGCCGCGACACCCATCGCTTGGATGAAGCGGAAATCACCCGGGGCACTGTGGAAACCGTGGCTGAAAACACCGTGGACGGCATCACTGCGCCGCTGTTTTTTGCTCTTATTGGCGGGGCACCGCTAGCGCTGGCGTATAAGGCGGTAAATACTCTGGATTCGATGGTCGGCTATAAAAACCAGCGTTATGCTGATTTTGGTTTTGCCTCCGCGAAGCTGGACGATGTGGCCAACTGGGTACCCGCACGCTTAACCGCGCTGTGTCTATGGCTCGCTGGCCTGCTGCTGAGCACTTTTACTGTTTTAACGTTACGCTGGAAAGGTGCGCTACGTGGCACGTGCCGGGATGCGCCTCGCCATCCCAGCCCGAACGCTGGTTGGCCGGAAGCCATGGTAGCGAGGCTGCTGGGTGTACAGTTGGGCGGCACCAACTTCTATAAAGGCGTGGCTTCCCACCGTGCGACCCTGGGCGAGCCGCTTGAGACGCTGAGTGTTGCTCATATCGGCGCTACTGTCCGTTTGATGCACGGCGCCTGGATGCTATTTATGTTGCTGTCAGTGGTCGTGATAATGGGGCTACTATTCATTTTTCAGGGGCTATTATGAGCAAATTAATATGGCCCAGCCACGGTGGCCAGGCCGAGGCACTATTAGCCCACTTTGGGTTGCCCGCCGATCATCGCCTGGACGACTTTAGCGCCAACCTCAATCCCTTGGGGCCTCCGGCGTGGGTTCGCGATTGGTTAGCAAAACAACTGACAGGTCTTGAACGCTACCCCGCGCCCGATTATTCCGCTGCTCGTCAGGCCATCTCCGCCCACCACCAGCTTCAGCCCGAACAGGTGCTGTTAACCAACGGCGGTGCCGAGGCCATCTTTCTGACCGCTGCGTTACATGCGGGTAAGCGAGCCGCTATACTGACCCCAAGCTTTGGCGAGTATGCCCGCGCCTGTCATGCCCACTGGCTGTCGATTAGCGAGATTCCGCTGTCCCCACTGGATTTCAGTCTGGATATTGATGCGCTGATAGCTGCGTTAAGCGATACCGATGTGCTGTTTCTATGTCGCCCGAATAATCCTACTGCAACGCTAATCGACTTCTCGACCATGGTGGTCTTGCTGGAGCACACCGCTGCTCTGAATTGCCGCGTGGTGGTCGATGAAGCCTTTATCAATATGGTGGGTAACAATCAAGAAGAGGCTTCGCTGGCAACGTTATTGGCGCGCTATCCGCATCTGATCTTGCTCCATTCTATGACCAAATTTTATACCCTGCCGGGGCTCCGGCTGGGCTACCTACTAGCAGATGCGGCCACGGTTCAAGCGGCACAGACCCATCAACCGCCCTGGAGCGTTAATCACTTAGCGGCAGAATTGGTAGCGCCGCTGCTGGCGGATGATGCCTTTACCCGACGCACTCAGCGGTGGTTGGTCAGTGAGCACCCACGCATGACACAAGCGCTCGCTCAATTGGGGCTACAAGTGGTGCCCAGCCAAGCGTGCTTTTTCCTGCTCCGCCCGGGGGCCGAACAGCGTGCAAGCGGCATCACTAGCGACGTGCTGTTTGAGCGCCTGTTGCGCCGGGGCGTACTGGTGCGCCATACGCATAATTTTGCCGGGCTTAATGGCGAATGGCTGCGAGTGGCGCTACGCGACGAGCCCGCCAATCGACGCTTGGTAAAGGTGCTGAATGATTGTCTTCGTTAGCGGTGGTGCGCGTTCTGGTAAAAGCGATGTTGCCGAGCAGCAGGTTGTGAATGCAGCGGGCAGTTCGCCCTGTTACTACTTAGCCACCGCAGACGTATACGACGCCGAAATGGCCGCGCGCGTAGCCCGTCATCGTCAATCCAGACAAGAGGAGTGGCAGAGCGCTCAGTGGAAAACACTGGAAGAGCCACTTGCCATTGATCAAGCGCTGGCTAAGGTGCCAAGTGGTAGTGCCGTGCTGCTGGATTGCTTAACGCTCTGGGCCAGCCAGGTGCTGTACGCCAGTGAGCTGAGCGAAGAGGAGGGCTTGGCGCTGCTAGCAAGCGCACTTGCCGATGCCCGAGCACGTAGCCTCTATCTAGTGATTGTCTCCAATGATATCAACGAAGCGCTGCCGCCCTCGGATGCTGAAACCTGGCGCTATCTGGCGTTTCTTCAGCGCGTTCACCGCTGGCTAGCGGCAGAGGCGGACTCGGTAATAGAAGTGGTGGCGGGGTGCGTCATTGATTGGAAGTCCGCAAAGGCATTTTGTTAATGAAGGAGCTGTCGATTTGAGAAATGCCCTGTTCGGTCTTCTGCTTGCGCTGCAGTTCCTTACTCGCGTCCCAATTCCAATAGCCGTTCCCTGGACACCTGATACCCGACGCTGGGCAGTACGCGCCTATCCGTTAGTGGGGCTGTTGATTGGCACTGTGCTAGCGCTAGTGGCGCTGGGGATGCAAAACGTTCCCGCGCCGATCACCGCGCTGACATTGCTAAGCATTTGGGTGGCTATTTCGGGCGGGCTGCATTTAGACGGCGTTATGGATATCGCCGATGCGCTGGGTAGTAATCAGCCCCTGGCGCGTCGTTGGGAAATCATGAAAGACCCGCAAATCGGCAGCTTTGGTATGTTGGCGCTGGTGTTTCTGCTTGCCTGGAAGGCTATGATGCTGTGGGCATTGCTGGCTTATCACGCACCCTGGTGGTGGCTATTAGCAGTCCCCGCGCTAGGGCGCTGGGCAGGCGTGGCGTTACTGGTGCTGACTCCCTGCGCACAACAGAAGGGCTTGGCCTGGAGCTGGCAGCAGTCGCTTAGCGGCCAGGATGTGGCGCTTGCATTGGTGCCGATCGTGCTGATGGCATTGCTAGCGCCCGCGATAGTGTTGATGGTGCTAACGGTCACTGTTTTTGTGTTACTAATCCGCTGGCTAATGTTGCGACTGTTTAACGGAATTAACGGCGATACGGTAGGCGCCACCATCGAAGGGGGAGAGCTTTGGCTACTGATCTTACTGTGGAGCTGGTGGCAGTTCGCCACGGTATCACCGCTTGGAATTTAGAGCGTCGTTATCAAGGCCAGCGCGATATTCCGCTGCTGCTTCCTGACGCTGAAGTTGGGCTTCTAGCACTGCGCGACGCGTTGGTGGATGAGCGGTTTGATGCTATCTACTCAAGCGACCTTAACCGCTGCCAACAAACCCTGGCGTGGACAGAAGTCACAAAGGCTGGCGTGCCACTCACTCTTGAACCACGCCTGCGGGAACTCGATTTTGGCGAGTACGAAGGCAAGGTTTACGACGAGCTAAAAGACTTGCCGCACTACCGTGCCTGGATTGATAGCGTGGGCGAGCTGCAAATTCCTGGGGGCGAATCGGCGGCTCAACTGCGCGAGCGTCTTGATGACTGGCTTTATGATTTGGCGACCAACTCTCTTGCCGATGGCCACAAAAAAGTCTTGGCTGTCACCCACGGCGGCGTGATCCGTGAGCTACGTCGCCGCTTTGAGACGATCCATTTCTGGGACGGTACCGTGCTTCAAGCGCAAGGCAGGCGCTGGCAGCTTATTTATCAAAAAGACGAACATGGCAAAGGGGAATGGCAATGCAGCTCTTCATCGGCGGTGCCTGCGCTGGCAAACGCGACGCCGTAATCGCTCGCTTTCCCGAAGCGCAGTGGTGGCTGCTTGATGCTGCGCAGCCTTTCATCGTTAGCCAGCAAGCGCTAGTCGCCAATACGCCGCTGATTATCACTGGCGTGCTTGAGTGGCTAGGTGCTGCTCTTGAACGTGATGATAACGATGCCCTGCGCCAGCAGTGGCAGCGCGATATGATCCAGCTTTGCCAGCGCGCCGACGAGTTAAACGCGGCGTTAATCATGATCGCCACCGACGTCGGCCGTGGGGTTGTGCCCATGGAACCAGGGCAGCGGCGCCTGCGTGATCTCAATGGCTGGTTCACCCAAGACGCCACCGCCCAAGCTGAACAGGTGTGGTATGTGCGCCATGGGTTGGTGATGGCGCTCAAGTAGCCACTGGCGGCTTTCCTGTGCGTGATACCCCGCTCCAATTCAATTGACCTCCCTTTGGCAAGTTGCTAGTTTACGCCCACTCTCAGGTGCTGGCGGCTGAAAAGCCGCTAGTGAAACGGGAAGTTGGTGAACGCCTCGCGCGATTCCAACGCTGCCCCCGCAACGGTGATCGAGATAAGAACGGCTAAAACGCCACTGTGCTTACGCACGGGAAGGTGGTCGTTCGGAAAAGCGTGGCTCTGCTCTTGCTAGAGACGCCTTTCGCTCGTCAGCCCGGAGACCGGCCCGAGAGTAATGGTTCTAACTGAACCAACCATGCCGAGACGCGGAGGGCGTTCTTAGGGCAGTGAACGGTAGCGCAACGCTATCGTTACTCCCTTGTTTTGCCCTGCGCTCGGTCAAAAAACTGCGTTGTGCGGGTGAGCACGACGAGCAAGGGGTCTCACATGAACCACCGTTTTCACACCTCCGCCAAACGGGCGGCGTTTTGTATGGCTGCGTTACCGCTAGCCATCTCCTTTTCTGCCCAGGCCCAATATTCTGAAGCGACGACCGAATTAGCCGTGCTAGATCCCGTCGTTGTGACTGCTGCGTTAGCGCCCCGCACCGCCAACGAAAGCCTCTCTTCCGTTACTGTGCTGGATGAGGCCACTTTTCGCCGCCAAGACCCAGTAAGCATTACCGACCTGTTGCGTGGACAACCTGGTGTTGATGTCTCTAGTAATGGCAGCTTTGGTAAAAACAGCAGCGTCTTTATTCGTGGCACTGGTAGTAGCCAAAATGTTCTCTTAATTGATGGTATTAGATTGCGTTCCGTTACCAGCGGTGGGGCTGCTTGGTCATACCTTGATCCGCGCATGTTTGACCGCGCTGAAATCGTTCGCGGCCCACGGGGTAGCCTTTACGGTGCAGATGCGGTCGGCGGTGTTATTCAGCTTTTTACGCCTGATGGTGACGAAGAGGGCCCGCAACCGAGAATCTCCGTCGGCGGTGGTTCATTCAATACCCAGCGGTTAAGCGCAGGCGTTTCGGGACGCGAGGGAGGCACGCGTTACAGCTTTGCCGGTAGTCATTTCAATACCGACGGCCAGCCCATTCGACGGGGTGGTGAAGACAAAGGCTACGACAACACTTCTGCGCTGGCCCGTGTTGCGCATACCTTTGAAAGCGGTGCTGAGGTGGGTGTGCTGGCGCTGCGCGCTCGCGGTAACAACGAATATGATGGCGGAGAGAATGATTTCGTCCAGCAGGTGGCGGGTATTTACGGTGAGTTGCCGGTTACCGATACCTGGCGCAGTCGTTTAACGCTTAGCGAATCACTCGATCAAAGCGATAATTATGATGATTTTGGTGATTCAGTATTTAACACTAAAGTGCGAACTGCACGATGGGAGAATACCTTTACTGCTGGTACTCACGAGCTCATTGCTGGTGCAGAGTATCAAAATGACAGCATCGCAGACAGTGACACTGGTTTTGGAACTTATGCTGAAGAAGAGCGGGATAACCGGGCAGTATTTGCCCAAGGGCTATTAGACTTTTCTCCATTAACGCTACAAGCTAGTTTTCGCCTTGATGATAACGAAGCCTATGGCGATGAATTGACCGGTAGCTTGGCGGCAGGCTACGCATTGGATGGTATTCACATGCTAAGGGCAAGCTTTGGCACTGCTTTCAAAGCTCCTACTTTCAACCATCTTTACTATCCGGGATTTAGCAATCCCGAGCTTGAGCCGGAGAGTTCTGCAACAGGTGAGGTGGGTGTGCGGGCACAGTACAAGCACTGGTACTGGGATTTAGCTCTCTATCAATCTGATTTCGATAACTTGATTATCAACGTCGATACCAGCGGGGATGATTTTGTCGATACCCCTCAAAACGTCGATAACGCCCGTATCCGTGGAGCTGAACTGGCTAGCGGAATTGATCTGGATTCATGGACAATTCAAGCGGCATTTACCTATACCAACCCTGAAAATCGTGATACCGGTAACCGTCTCCACCGGCGTGCCAGCGAAAGTCTGCGCCTTGATATCGACCGTGACCTGGGCGACTGGTCGTTGGGCGGTTCATTTGTTGCCCAGAATCACCGTTACGAAGATGCTAACAATGAAGAGCGTCTTGGGGGTTATGGCCTAGTGAATCTTCGGGCTGGATGGGCGTTTGCGCCGCTCTGGACGGCGCGTGTTACGGTAGAAAATGCCTTTGATAAAGAGTATGAAACGACGAGCGACTACATCAACGCTGGCCGAGCAGGATTCTTGAGTGTTCACTTTGGTCAATAAAAAGAGTGATTTAGCGCGCGGGGCCTTGGGCCTCGCGCTGTTGCTAATGGCGTCTGTGTCGTATGCCAACGATCACTCACGCTGCGCAGTGGATGATCGTGACCGAGAAGTCTGCCTTCACAATGCTGCTCAGCGAATTGCCACGCTCTCGCCTGGCGCAACCGAGCTGACCTATGCGGCTGGCGCGGGCGGTCAGGTAGTCGCCGTCGTCTCGTATAGCGACTATCCGCCGGAAGCCAAGCAAGTGGCGTCTGTGGGCAGCCATACCCGAATTGATTTAGAAAAGCTGGTGGGCCTGGCGCCGGATTTAGTGATTGGCTGGGTAACCGGCAACCCCGCTGAGCAGCTTGAAACCCTCGAAGCCTTGGGCATGCCGGTGTTCTATATAGAGCCTCGCGATATGGACGGCGTGGCCAGCGCCATCGAGCGCTTGGCGCGGCTGGCCGGAACGGAAGCGGCCGGGCAGGCGGTGGCCGATAATTTCCGTACTACCATGAATGCCTTGGAAGACCGCTATCGAGACCGCGAGCCGGTAGCCACGTTCTACCAAGTGTGGGATGAGCCATTAATGAGTGTTAACGACCAGCACCTTATCGGCCAGGTGGTTGAGATTTGTGGCGGTAAGAATGTGTTTGGCGAGCAAACGCGCCTTGTGCCGCGTATCGACGATGAAGCTGTGTTGGCAGCCAACCCTGAAGCGATCGTGGCGGGTGGCATGGGCGAAGAGAACCGCCACTGGCTGACGCATTGGGAGCAGTACGCCAACTTGAAAGCGGTTGCGGAAGATAACCTTTTCTTTGTGCCGCCTTCACTGATTCAGCGGCCCACGCCGCGCCTGATGGAGGGCACACAACTCCTGTGTGAAAAGCTTGACATCGCCCGCCAAAAACGTGAGCGCAGCTAATGCTAGCGCGCCTGGGTCTCCCGCTTAGCCTGCTATTACTAGCGGCGCTGGCTTCGCTAATCATCGCCATTGGCGTCGGCAGCGCGCAGATTTCACCGGCTGAAATTTGGCAGGTTTTGATGGGCAACAGAATGCAGGACGATGCACTGGCGCGAACCATGGTGATGGAGCTGCGCTTACCCAGAGCGTTATCGGCGTTTGCCGTAGGTGGTTTGTTGGCGGTAGCCGGTGCACTAATGCAGGTGCTGCTGCGTAACCCTCTTGCGGACCCATACGTGCTGGGCCTTTCCGGCGGCGCTTCCATTGGTGCACTGGCTGCCATGCTCGGTGGGTTAGGCGGGCTGGTGATTTCTGGTTCGGCATTTGGCGGCGCACTGCTATCGACGTTTTTAGTCTTTGGCTTGGCCCACGGCAGCGGCGGCTGGACACCTTCGCGGCTGCTGCTTACCGGCGTGGTGGTCGCAGCGGGGTGGGGCGCGGTGATTACCCTAATGCTGGCGATGAGCCCTGCCGAACGCCTGCCGGGTATGCTCTACTGGCTGATGGGCGATCTCTCCTATGCGCGCACGCCTTGGCCGCCGTTACTGCTGTTACTGGCCACCTGCGTGGTGCTGATTCCGCTTGGGCGTAGCTTGAATGTGCTGGCCCGTGGCCCACAGCAAGCCGCCGCACTGGGCGTTGCGGTTCGGCCGCTTGAGTGGTGTATCTACGTTGCCGCTAGTTTACTAACCGCCGCTGCAGTCACCACGGCTGGTAGCATTGGTTTTGTCGGTTTAGTGGTGCCGCATATGCTGCGTCTGCTGTTAGGCAATGATCAGCGGCTGATACTACCGGCCTGTGCACTGGCAGGCGGCACGTTATTAGTGCTGGCCGACACCCTGGCGCGCACGATGATTGCCCCGGAACAGTTGCCCGTAGGAGTAATCACCGCGCTATTGGGTGTGCCTACCTTCCTGTTTCTGCTCTACCGGAGCCGCTGATGAGCGTACTGGCTACCCGCGATCTCATCATCGATGTGCCTGGCCGTGAAGGTGGTACGCCGCTTAATATCACCATCGAGCCAGGGCAGGTGTGGGGCGTGTTAGGGCCTAACGGGGCGGGTAAAACGACGCTATTACACACCTTAGCTGGCCTGCAGGCGCCACGTTCAGGCAGTGTTCAGCTTAACGATTTAGCGCTTAGTCAACTGCGCCGCCGCCATGTTGCTCAGCGATTGGGGTTGGTGTTTCAGGATCGCCAGGATGGCTTTCCCGCAACCGTGCTGGAAACCGCGCTGATTGGCCGTCATCCCTATCTCTCGCCGTGGCAGATGGAGGGCGCCGATGACTACGCCCGTGCCGAAGCTGCGCTTGAGCGATTAGATGTGGCGCATCTGCATGACCGTTTAGTCAGCACGCTTTCCGGCGGCGAACGCCAGCGGGTAGCGATTGCCACCGTGCTGACCCAGGCGCCCAACCTGTGGCTGGCCGACGAGCCCACCAACCATCTTGATCTTCACCACCAGAGCGCCGTCATGGCGCTGATGGCAGAGCAGGCTGCCCAGGGGCAGGCGGTCATCATGTGCTTACACGACCTAAACCTGGCTGCCCGCTGGTGCGACCATATTTTACTGCTCTACCCCAATGGAGAGGCGTGCTGGGGCCCGCGGGATAGCATGCTGATGCCCAGTGCTTTAGAAAGCCTCTACCGCCAGCGGCTAGCGGTGGTAGAGGTGGATGGGGCACCGGTGTTTGTGCCGATAAAGGGCTAATGCCTACTGGGCCAGCTCTTCCCGCCAGGAGTGGCGTGGTTCAAAGCCGACCAGACGACGGGCTTTTTCGATGCAGTAGAAGGTTTCGAATTCGCCCATTTCGCGCTTGATGGGTACGCCGGAGTAGAAGCGCTCTATCACCTGGGCGTTGGTCAGGCCCACTGATAGCTCGTTATTCGCCACGTTAAACACCTGATAGCCCAGGCCATCCGTTTTCAGGCAGCAATCGACCATCTGGCCCAGGTCGCGGGCGTCGATGTAGGCGAATATATTGCGGCGGCGCAGGGCAGGATCATCCATGTAGGCTGGGAAATCCTGACGGTATTCGTGGGGCTCGATAACGTTGTTGATGCGCAGGCCGTAGATATCGATGCCCGAGCGCGCCTGGAAGGAGCGTGCCGTAACTTCGTTAACTACCTTGCTCATGGCGTAGCTATCTTGAGGCACGGTGGGGTGCTCTTCATCGACGGGCAAGTAGTCGGGTTTTTGCTCGCCATCAGCGAAACAGACACCGTAAGTGGTCTCGCTAGAAGCGAAGATGACCTTGGGAATACCTAGCTTGGTGGCAGCATCAAGAATGTTGTAGGTACTTAGCGTATTGATGCGGTAGGTCTCGTTATCCGGCCTATGCAGAATAGCTGGTATGGCCGCGAAGTGGACAATCGCATCATAGCGCGGCACGCCGGTGCCGGGTTCCAGCTCATCGAATCCCGCGTTGGCTTGGCAAGCATTAAACACTTGCCCAGCATCGGTCAGATCTGTTTTCAGGGTAGCAATGCCGGGCACATCAGACGCCACCCAGTCCAAATTGGTTACGCGATGGCCTTGATCGCGAAGATAAGCGGTCGCATGACGACCAGCTTTGCCACTGCCGCCAGTGAACAGAATACGCATATGAACTCCACCAATGAATAGAATGAGCTACTCCACCTTAGCAAAGAACATTCCTCATCTCCGAAAATGATTTTGTGTTCTACACTAAAATTTGATTCGGAGCGTTATTGATCCGATCGATCATTGTCTGGCCCTAATAGTTCAACTACAAAAAAATGAGAGGTCGTTATGGTCAATCATGTTTGGGGACTCCTCCATCATCCTGAACAGGAGTGGTACAAGATCAATGAGGAGCATGAGTCTGTTAGTCATCTCTATGCTCACCATGTCCTGTTGCTCGCTGCCGTTCCAGTTGTCTGTGCCCTGATAGGTACCACCCAGGTAGGCTGGACTTATGGTGGCTCGGAAACCTATAAAGTCTCCCTTGCTAACGGTATTGCTTTGGGCGTGGCTTTTTATTCGCTGATGCTAGTGGCAGTGGGTGTTGTGGGCAGTATGATTTACTGGATGGCTCGTAATATAGATAATCGGCCCAGTCGCCGCGATTGTCTTATTTTCGCGGGGTATATTGCGACACCGATGTTCCTGTGTGGCGTTTTTGCGCTCTATCCGGCTTTCTGGTTTTGTGTGCTGGGTATGGTGATCGGCCTACTCTATAGCACCTATCTGCTCTATAAGGGAACGCCCAGCTTTCTGGGAATCAGTCATAAGCAGGGGTTTATTCTGTCGACCACGACGCTGGGTATCGGTGTTTTGGTGCTGGAGGCGCTGCTTGTCGTCGTCGTACTTCTGTGGAGTATGGGGACGGATCACAGTGTGGTTTGGCACCTTTTCCGATGAATGCACGTCGTAGCGCTTGGTAGCGACGCTAGCTTAAATCGCACTCCGAAAAAGCATGATCTGCTTGCCATCGGCAGGGTCGTCAATCATGCGAGCATGCACCCCAAAGGTTTGCTGTAGCATGTTGGGAGTGAGCACGTCTTGGGGTAGGCCGCTATCGATCAAGCGGCCGCTATCCATCACGCCGATGCGGTCACACTCCATGGCTTGGTTAAGATCATGCAGCGAGATAACCACCGTGATCGGTAGTTGCCTGACCAATTCTAGAATCGAAAGCTGGTGGCGAATATCCAGATGATTGGTGGGTTCATCTAGCAGCAGGATTTTAGGCTGCTGTGCCAGCGCCCGGGCAATATGCACGCGCTGGCGCTCACCGCCTGACAGGGTATGCCAAAGGCGATCTGCCATATGCGCCATATCCACATCCACCAGTGCCTGAGCCACGATGGCATCATCTTCAGTTGACCAAGGGCGCAACGCGGTAAGAAAGGGCGTCCGGCCAAGCGCCACTACGTCACGCACGCTAATTCTATCGGTTGTGTCGGCCTGTTGCTCGACTAGCGCAATAGATTGAGCAATCGCTCGCTGCTTTAGCGTGTGTAGGGACTGGCTACCCATTCGCACACGTCCTGCTTTAGGTTTGTTCAAGCCTGCCAACAGGCGAAGTAGCGAGGTTTTGCCCGAGCCGTTCGGCCCTACCAAGCCAAAGGTTTGGCCGGGTTCGACGGTAAGGTTAACGTCAATAAGCAGGGGCGTGCCATGCACCGCCCAGGCGAGTTGCTCAGCTGATAACTGCATTAAGACCTCTTGCCGCGCACGAGAATTAGCGCAAAGGCAGGCGCGCCGATCAGCGACGTAATCACCCCGATAGGGAGTACCTGGCCGGGCACCAGCACCCGGGAAAGAATATCCGAGCCGATTAAAAATACCGCTCCCGCCAAGGCGGTGGCCGGTACCAGCCGGGTATGACGGCTACCGACGATAAAGCGCATGGCATGGGGGATCACCAAGCCAACAAATCCGATGGCCCCCACGATAGACACCATCACTGCCGTGACCAGTGCCATGGCGATAATCAGCATTCCACGCACTGGACGCACCGCGATGCCCATGGAGGCGGCGCTGTCGGCACCGAAGGTAAACGCATCCAGGGAGCGTCGGTGCCACAGGCAAACCAGTAGCCCAAACAGCGCAGCAGGCACGGCCAAGGTCACATCGGCCCAGCGCACTCCGGAAAGATTGCCCATCAGCCAGAACATGATGCCCCGGGCCTGCTCGGCGCTTGCTGACTTGGTAATGATAAAAGCGGTCAGCGCATTGAACAGTTGCGAGCCTGCAATGCCCGCCAAAATAATTGCCCCGGCGGCTTGAACGCCGCGCCCGCCACCGACGCCGCTGTTGGCCGCATGGGCGAGCATCACCACAATACCAAAGGAGAGCAGGGCGCCGATAAAGGCGCCTAGGGAGAGCGAAAGCGCTCCAGCGCCCAGTCCGGCGACCGCCACTGCCACCGCCCCGGTAGAAGCCCCGGCGGAAATGCCCATCAAGTAAGGATCGGCCAGGGGGTTACGCAACAGTGCTTGTAGCACCACCCCGGCCAGGGCCAGACTGGTGCCGCAACAGGCGGCGACCACGGCGCGGCTGAGGCGATAGTTCCAAATAATGCCCGCGTCGATGCGGTCTACCGGGTAACTTGTTCCTATTAGCTGATTGGCGAGCACTTTGACAATGGTATCCACGGGAATCGGCGTCTCACCGATGGCGGTGCCCGCGATCAGTGCCGTTACCAGCACGAGCGGCGTTATCCATAGCCAGCGCAGCCCGAAGCCTGCGGAGGAAGCTCTCGTTAGCGCTATGCTCATTCGTTAAACGACATATTGGATAGTGACTCGGCAAGTGTTTCAAGGCCGTAAATAGTGCGCATGGTGGCGCTCATGGCGTGGGCGTCCATCTCGACGATACGGTTATTTTTAACAGCGTTCATCTCCCGGGTGACCGGGTCACTGCGTAAAAACTCGCGTTTTGCTTCAATGTTGTCGGCAGGAAAACGGCGGCGATCCATGTTGGCGATAACAAGTACATCGGGGTCGGCTCTGGCGATGCTCTCCCAGCCCACCGTGGGCCACTCTTCGTCAGACTCGATGACATTACGAATGTCGAGTTTTTCCATCATATACCCCGGAGCCCCCAGTTGCCCTGCCACGAAAGGGCTAACCCCCAGGTCTGTCGATGAAAACCAGAATGCTGCCGATAAGTCTTCCGGTAAATCAAGGCTGCTCGCCAGGTCGATGGCGCGCTGTTCGCGGGCGGCAAGGTCGGTTATCAGCGCCTCGCCAGCGTCTTGAACATCGTAGATATCGGCTAACTCGGTGATCCCTTTATAGATGGAGTCAGTCGAGAAGGCGGCGGTGCGGGTGCCATCGCCACCGGTCGAGTTATCTTTGGTGTCGCAATCGGCGGGCATGATGTAAGTATTGATGCCCAGCTCATGAAACTGTTCACGGGTGGCGACACTGCCGTTGGGGCCCACGTGCCACTCATACTGCACCGCCACCAGATCAGGCCGTTTATTGACCACTGCCTCGAAGCTTGGGTCGTCGTTGGCGATCCGCTCGATCGCTTCATTGGCATCAGAAAACTGGGGAAGAACCGGATTAAACCACACCGAGGTGCCATTTATTCGATCCGCGAGCCCCAGCGAATAGAGAATCTCCGTGGCTGACTGGCCTACCGTCACCGTTCGCTCGGGTGCTGACACCACACTGATGTCTATGCCGCAATTGGTTAGCGTAATAGGGTAGTCAGTGGAGGCGTAAGCCGCCTGGGCAAGGCCAATAGCACTCGCGGCGATGGCCGTGGTCAATCTCAACATCATGTACACTCCCGTGCATGATGAGCTTAGCATTCGGGCAGAAAATACTGACCGAGCCACTTCGCTCGAGGTAAGTAATATATCGGCAGTTCTCCTGACTGACGGGTCATAGCTAGCTCGCCTTCCCAGACAATGTGTCCAGTGGCATCAAAGAGCATCGCTCGCCGCCTACAGTTGCGGGGGCAGTTCCGTTTCGCGGCAAGCCGCGGCGGATTCTCTATTAAGTTCCGGGGGGAACACCGACGTCGGCCATTCTAGGTTGCAGGTAGATAGCGAACAACAGAAAGCCTAAGGATCTTATGAGATCCCACTATAATCGCAATGTTATAACATTATATTTTGATGTGGCGTAAAAATCCAGCGGCATTCTTAGCGTCAGCTGATATACGCCTTCGCAAAGTTAACTAATTACAACAGATTGGCCTCGCCGCCATGCCTTCCTCTATACTGAACGCCTTTTAAATTCCCGCTTCTTTATGAATGGTTTTATTATCACTCAGCTAGTTACCATGAATCATATTCAAGTACCACGCTCCCCAGATCAGTTGGCTATTAGTGATCGGTTAGCGGGCTTGGCCAGCACGGGAGGTGCCGGTGAGTGAGTTTCCCTTTGCGGCAGTGGTTGGCCAGGAGGCGCTGAAAACCGCGCTGCTCCTTAACGCCATTAACCCGCGTATCGGCGGGGTGCTGATCAGCGGGCCAAGAGGCAGCGCCAAGTCGACCTTAACCCGTGCTCTAGCCGCCATTTTGCCTAGAGATAGCGAAGGGCAGAGTGCTCCTTTTGTCACTCTGCCGCTGGGTGCCAGCGAAGACAGGCTGGTTGGCAGTCTGGATCTGCAAAAGGTACTGGCCAATGGCGAAGCTACCTTTCATGCTGGGCTGCTGGCTAAAGCCGACGGCGGGGTGCTCTATGTGGATGAAGTCAATCTGCTACCGGATACCCTGGTTGATTTGCTGCTAGACGTGGCCGCCAGCGGTACCAATATTGTTGAGCGCGATGGCATTAGCCACTCCCACCCGGCGCGCTTTAGCCTGATCGGCACCATGAACCCGGACGAAGGCGAGCTGCGCCCTCAGTTGCTTGACCGCTTTGGCCTCTGCCTTGAACAGGCTGGAACCATAAGCATCGACGAGCGCATTGCCATTGTGCAGCAACGGGAAGCCTTTGACCGCGACCCCACTGGCACGCTCGAACGCGTTGAGGATGCCCAGGCCGCTCTGGTCGGGCGCATTGCTAAAGCGCAGCGCTTGCTCAAAGAGATCACCACCGACACCTGGGTGTATCGAACGATTGCCAACTGCTGTGAAGCCGCGGGCGTTGAAGGTCTGCGGGCAGACGTTACCTGGCACCGCGCCGCCCAGGCCCATGCGGCCTGGCGTGGTGTGGCTAGCGTGGAGCAGCAGGATATCGACACCGTTGAACCCTGGGTGTTGGCTCATCGGCGTACCCAACCGCCTGAGCAGAGCCCGCCATCATCTCCACCTAATGGAACACCTTCGAAAGACGAGAGCGGTTCGTCGTCGGGCAATAACGCATCGACCGCTGGTTCATCCCAACAGAGCGCTGAACAGGGCCAGTGGGGCGCAATGCCTCCCATAGCCCAGGAAGCGATTATCCAACCAGCGGTGAAATTGCCCGATAGCGAAGATCTTTTTAAGCTGGCCAACCGCACCGATACCAACGCTAGCGCTGGAAAAGGTGGTGCGTTGGGCCAGGGGCGATCCCAAGTGACGACTTCCCGGCTGGATGGGTTTGCGACCGTTATCGCCAATCGCGGTCAGTGGCCTTGGCAGCAGCTAAAGATGCGCAAGACCCGCTCTGGGCAGGCGACAGCGCACCTGGTGCTGCTGGACACCTCCGGTTCCACCCTGGGTCAGCGCCTGCTGGGCCAGGCAAAGGGGCTGGTCGAATCGCTGGTTAGCCAAGCCTACGCCGCGCGGGAGCAGGTGGCGGTGCTGGGGTTTGGCAACGGCGGTGTCGTGCCGATACTTTCCCGCCGCCGGGCGCCGAAAAACGCGCGGAGCACTCTGGATAGTGCCAAAGGCGGTGGCGGTACCCCGCTGCGGGAAGCGATTATTGAAGCCAAGCGGCTGATCCGCCAGTGGCAGCGCCGGGAGCCCGGTCTGAAGGTGCGCACCTATCTGATCACCGATGGCCGCACACGGGAAACCGTTGACGATCTCGCCCCGCTGGAGGACTGCCTGCTGATCGATACCGAACAGTCCAAAGTCAAACGCGGGCAGGGCGCACGCATCGCCAAGCAGTTGGGCGCGCGTTACTGGCCTGCCTCGTTTGGCAAACCATCTTTGGCGCCTACAGTCTCTGCACATCAACCTGGAAGCTTCTCATGAGCGACGCAAGCCATTTAGATCGCATGCAGCGTAAAAAAGACGTGGTCGATGAACGAATCAGCAAGGCGACGGAAGAGCGCGGCGTGCTGATTCTGCTCAAAGGCAACGGCAAGGGCAAAAGCAGCTCCGCCTTCGGCACCATGGCGCGCTCACTGGGGCACGACCAGCAGTGCGCGGTGATTCAGTTCATCAAAGGCCGCCGCGAAACCGGCGAGTATCTGTTCTTTCGTGATCATCCCAAGCTTGACTGGCACATCATGGGCCACGGCTTTACCTGGGAAACCCAGAACCGCGAGCGGGATATCGAGGCTGCCGAGGCCGCCTGGGCAGTCGCCAAAGGGCTGCTGGAGAATCCCGCCTATCATATGATCGTGCTGGACGAGATGAGTTATATGTTCAAGTACGGCTATCTCGACCCCGAACCGGTGGTGGAAGCGCTTAAGCGCCGCCCGGCGCACCAGAACGTCATCATTACCGGACGCACCATGGCCACGCCGCTGCAGGAAATCGCCGATACCATCAGCGTCGTTCAGGACGAACGCCACGCCTTTCGCGGCGGCGTTAAAGCCCAGGCGGGGATCGAATACTGATGACGACACCAACCGCTCGCTGCCCCGCGCTATTTATCGCAGCTCCGGCCTCAGGCCAGGGCAAAACCACCGTCACGGCGGGCCTGGCGCGCCTATTGCGCAACCAGGGCAAGGTGGTGCGAGTGTTCAAGACCGGCCCGGACTACCTGGATCCGCAGATATTGGCCCAGGCCTCCGGCCAGCCGGTGGATCAGCTGGATCTCTGGATGGCAGGCGAAGCCTACTGCAGCCAGCGGTTTTATGACGCCGCCTGTGAAGCGGATTTAATTTTAGTCGAAGGCGCCATGGGGTTGTTCGACGGTGAGCCCTCCAGCGCCGATCTGGCGGCCCTGTTCGATATTCCCATGGCGATCGTCATGGATGTAAAAGGCATGGCGCAAACCGCCGCCGCGCTGGTCTCGGGGTTAGTCGGCTTTCGCGACGACATCCATATCGCCGGGCTAATTGCCAATGCCTGCGGCTCGCAGCGCCACCGCGAACTGATCGAAGGCGCGCTGCCAGCGACGATTCCTTTGCTGGCCGCCATGCCCCGCGACCCCGCGCTGTCGCTCCCCGAGCGCCACCTGGGCCTCGTCCAGGCGGCGGAAATTCGTGAGGATCTGGAAGCCCGCTTCGAGGCGGGTGCCAAAGCGCTGGAAGCCGCCGGGCTGCTGGACGCGCTCGCCGAACTTTCACCCGTGATCTTTACCCCCCCCCAGGAACAGCTTGCGGCCGTTAAGCCGTTGCTCAAAGGCCACACCATTGGCGTGGCCCGCGATGCTGCCTTCAGCTTCGTCTATCAGGCCAACCTTGATCTGCTGGAGCAGATGGGCGCCACGCTGCACTTCTTTTCACCGCTGACGGATAGCCACCTGCCGGAATGCGACGCCCTCTGGCTGCCCGGTGGCTACCCGGAGCTTCACGCTCAAACCCTTGCTGATAACGGCGCCATGCGCTCGGCCATTGAGGCTTTTTATAGCGCCGACAAGCCCATTCTGGCCGAGTGTGGCGGCCTGCTGTACTGCCTGGAAAGCCTGACCGACTACGACGATATTACCCATACCATGCTGGGCCTGCTGCCTGGGCAGGGCGCCATGCGCGGGCGCCGTGGCTGCCAGGGGATGCAAACCGCCGAGCTGCCGGAAGGCCCGGTTCGCGGTCACGCGCACCACCGCTCCATGGCGGAAGGCACCCCCGAGCCGATTGGCCACGGGCGACGCCAGCGGCATCCTGCACCGGGGGAGGCGATCTACCGTCAAAAGCGTCTGACGGCGACCTATTTACATCTGTTTTTCCCTAATAATCCTGACGCTGTGGCAAGGCTCTTTTCTGCCAGCCCGGCGTACTGCGAACCGCAACACAGCGAGGCATTTACCCATGCAGCCCAATAACGTACAGCTGAATAAGATTCCTGCCACGGTCGTGACCGGTTTTCTCGGCAGCGGCAAAACCACACTGCTGGCCAACATTCTGCGCCAAGTCACCGGAAAGCGGATCGCCGTGATTGTTAATGAGTTCGGCGAACAGGATATCGATTCCAGCCTGCTGCGCAGCTGTGCGCTGGGGTGTGAAGAGGGTAGCGAAGGCGGGCAGCTAGACGGGGAAGACGGCAGCATCTATGAACTGGCCAACGGCTGTATCTGCTGCACTGTGGAAGAAGAGTTTCTGCCGGTGATGAAAAAGCTGGTGGCCCGCCGCGACGATATCGACCACATCCTGATCGAAACCAGCGGCCTGGCGCTGCCCAAGCCGCTGGTGCAGGCGTTCAACTGGCCCGACGTCCGCCAGCACTGCACCGTGGATGCGATTATTACCGTGATCGACGGCCCCGCCGTGGCCGCCGGGCGCTATGCCAGCGACGTGGATAAGGTGGCAGCCCAGCGCCTCGCTGATGAAAGCCTGGATCACGACCCCAGCCTGCGCGAGCTACTCGATGACCAGCTCAGCGCAGCGGATCTGGTGCTGGTCAGCAAGGCCGACCTGCTCAGCCCGGAAGAGCGCACAAAGGTGGAAGCAGTGATTCAGGCGCGGGTGAGTGCCTCGGTGAAAACGCTATTTATCGATCAGACCCAGACCACCGACACCACCCAGCTGGAAGCGCTGATGGGCATTGGTGCGGCCAGCGAAAAAAATATCGATAGCATCACCAATCACCACGACAAGCACCATGCCGTCGGCGCTCACCACGATCACGCCCACGATAATTTTGACTCCTGCGTGATTACCCTGGGCGAAGTCGATGGCGATGTTCTGGCCGACAAACTGCAACAGCTGCTAAAAAGCCACGAGATCTACCGCGCCAAAGGCTTTGCAGCGATTCCCGGCAAGCCCATGCGCCGGGTCATCCAGGCGGTGGGCGAGCGCCTGGAAGGCTACTTCGACCGACTGTGGAGCCAGGACGAGACGCGCCAGACCCAACTGGTGATCATTGGCAAATCGCTGGATAGCCAATTGCTGCAAGACGAACTTGCCGCTGCTGAAATGAACCCTGAACAGGCGCACACGGCTAGCTAATGCACTTATTTGCCGTCAAGCCCGGAGGCTTTGTCGATGATGAAGGCATCATCGACCTGCAACAGAGCCCCGCCGAGGTCGTAATACTCTCCGCCGCCGATAGCAATCTCTCGGCGCTGGCCCAGGCGGTCGATCGTCTGGGCGAGGCGTACCCTTCGGTGCGGCTGGCCAACTGGATGAACCTGGTAAAACCGGCCGCCTATGATCTCTACGAAGATCGGGTGCTGGAAAAGGCTCAACTGGTCATCGTCTCGCTGCTGGGCGGCAAGGCCTACTGGCAGTACGGTCACGAACGCCTGCTGGCCTGGGCGGCGGCCAAACCCGAGCGCCAGTTGATAATGGTGCCGGGCTGCGATGCCCCGGATGATGCCCTGCTGGAAGATTCCACCATCGCCTTCGATGACGCTTACCGCGTGTGGCGCTACCTGCGAGAGGGCGGCACCGATAACGCCGAGCAGCTGCTGCGTTTTGTCGCCAATGAGTATATGGACAGCCAGTGTGTAGATAGACACCTGGGCGACTGGCAGGAGCCCAAGGTCATTCCGCCAGCGGTGATTTACGCGCCGCAGGAGCAGCAGGCGTCAGGTCTCAGCGAGTGGCGCGATCGCCAGGTGCCCGGGCGGCCGGTGTGCCTGCTGCTGTTTTATCGCAGCCATTTGCAGGGGGCGAATACCGACGTACCCGACGGTATGATCGCGGCGCTCAAAGACCAGGGGCTTGAGCCGTTGGCGGTGGCCGTGGCGTCCCTAAAAGAAGGGCCGTGCATTGATTTTATCAATCATCTGATTGAGCAGACCGGCGCCATGCTGGTGATCAATACCACCAGCTTTGCGGTCAACCGCAACGCTGACGGATTAGATGCCCTGGGGGAAGAATTACCTGACAACCTTTTTGTAGGCCGACCCGTGGTACTCCAGGCGATACTTGCCAGCAGCACCTCAGAAGACTGGCAGGGCATGGCCGCCGGGTTGCATAGCCGCGATGTGGCGATGCAGGTGGTGCTCCCCGAGATGGACGGGCGCATCATCACCCGGGCGGTGGGCTTTAAAGCTGAAGCCCACTACAACCCGCGCTGCCAGCTGGCAGTGACCCACCACGTGATCCACCCGGAGCGGGCCGCCTTTGTGGCTGAGCTGGCGCGGCGCATTTGTTCGCTGCGGCTGACCCCCAACGGGCAGAAGCGTGTCGCGCTGATCATGGCCAACTACCCCAATCGCGATGGCCGGATCGGCAATGGAGTCGGGCTGGATACCCCCGCGTCGACGCTGCAGATTCTAAGCGCCCTGAAAGGGGCGGGTTACCCGCTCAGCGAGCTGCCGGAAAATGGCGATGAATTGATCCGCCTGCTTCAGGGCTCGGTGACTAACGATCACGCCAGCCTCGACCAGCGTGCCTGCTGGCAGAGCATCAGCGTTGATGACTACCTGACCTGGTTTCAAACCCTGCCCGGCGAGCTGCAGGAAACCGTATGGACGCGCTGGGGCGCGCCTCACGAAGACCCCAAGTGCCGCCAGGGGCGATTGATGATCGCGGGCGTTCGTCTGGGTGAGACCTTCGTGGGTATCCAGCCGGAAAGGGACTTTATCGACGATCTAACCCAGTCCTACCACGATATGGAGCTGGCGCCGCCGCACAGCTACCTGGCGTTTTATTTTTGGCTGCGCGAGCACTATCAGGTGGACGCGGTCATCCATGTCGGCAAGCACGGTAATTTAGAATGGCTGCCGGGCAAAAGCATTGCCTTGAGCGCCAACTGCTGGCCGGACATTGCCCTGGGGCCGCTGCCGCACTTTTATCCGTTCATCGTCAACGACCCCGGCGAGGGCGCCCAGGCCAAGCGCCGCAGTCAGGCGGTGATTATCGACCACCTGATGCCGCCGCTGGCGCGGGCCGAACTCTATGGCCCCATGGCTGAGCTTGAAGCGCTATGTGATGAGTATTACCAAGCACTGAATATGGATACTCGCCGGGAAGCGCTGATACGTGACCAGATTTTAGCCCACCTGCGCCAAACCGGTATTGACCAAGAGCTTGCTCACAGCAGCGACGATACCGAACTTCTCAACGAGCTGGATACCTTTCTGTGCGACATCAAGGAATCGCAGATTCGTCACGGCCTGCACATACTCGGCACGCTGCCGCCGGAAGAGAAGCGGGCGGGTACCTTGGTGGCGCTGTTGCGACTACCCCGGGGCGAAGCGGTGGCAAGCCGCGGCCTGCTGCACAACCTGGCAAGCGATCTAGGCTTGGATTTTGATCCGCTAGCCGCGGGCAACGAGCCCTGGCAGGGGCCCGAGCCGCCTATTTTAAGCCAGCAGCTCGATGCTCCCTGGCGCACCGGGGCGGATACCCGCGAGCGCCTGGAACTGCTGGCCGAGCGCTGGGTGGCCGACTACGTATTGGCAAACGGCTGCCTGGACGGCCTGGCCCAGGATTACCCCGCTACGGCAGAGCAACTGCGCTACGCCCGCGACCAGCTATGGGTCACCATGCAGCGTGGCGTGAAGATGGAGATTCAGTCGCTGCTCGATGGCCTTGAAGGCATCTTCGTGCCCGCCGGGCCCAGCGGCGCCCCCAGCCGGGGGCGGCTGGATACGCTGCCCACCGGGCGCAACTTTTTCAGCGTGGATAACCGCTCGATTCCATCGCCCGCTGCCTGGACGCTGGGCGAAAAATCCGCCCAGGCGTTTGTCGAGCGCTACCTGCAGGATCACGGCGACTACCCGCGCCGGTTGGGGCTATCCATCTGGGGCACCGCCACCATGCGTACCGGCGGCGATGACATCGCCCAGGCCTTTGCGCTAATGGGCGTGCGGCCCATCTGGTCGCTGGGTTCTCAGCGGGTGAGCGACTTTGAAGTCATTCCCTCGATGTTGCTCAATCGCCCACGGGTCGATGTCACGTTGCGGGTCTCAGGATTCTTCCGCGATGCCTTTCCCAACGTGATTCGGCTGTTTGACGCCGCCGTGCAGGCGGTGGCGCGCTATGAAGAGCCGGGCAACTGCAACACCATCCGCGAGGCGGTGATTTCCCGCCAGCAGGAACTGGAAGACCAGGGGCTAAGCCCGGAGATGGCCGCCCAGGAGGCGAGCTACCGAATATTTGGCAGCAAGCCCGGCGAATACGGCGCGGGCCTCAACCGGCTGATTGAAAACCGTTCTTGGGACAGCGCCGACGATTTAGCCGAGGCCTACATGGCGACAGGCGCGTACGCCTACGGTCAGTTCAAGGCCTCCGGTACAGCCGCGCGGGCGGCGTTCGAGCAACAGCTCCAGGGCCTGGATGCGGTGATGCAAAATCAGGATAACCGCGAGCACGATATTCTCGATTCCAACAGCTATTACGCTTTTCAGGGCGGCATGGCCAACGCCACCCGCTCGCTAAGCGGGAAGGCACCGGAGATTT
Source organism: Vreelandella arctica (assembly GCF_037070215.1). Taxonomy (NCBI): domain Bacteria; kingdom Pseudomonadati; phylum Pseudomonadota; class Gammaproteobacteria; order Oceanospirillales; family Halomonadaceae; genus Vreelandella; species Vreelandella arctica. The sequence continues at coordinate 58,671 of NZ_JBANSN010000007.1, forward strand.
ACCACGCCGACCACGCCAACCCCGCGATGCCCAAGATTCGCACTCTGAAAGAAGAACTGGCGAAGGTGATTCGCTCGCGGGTGTTGAACCCCAAATGGATAAACGCCATGCGTGAGCACGGCTATAAAGGCGCCTTCGAAATGGCCGCCACGGTGGATTACCTTTTCGCTTATGACGCCACCACTGATCTGATTGCCGACTACCAGTACGCCCAGGTGAGCGACGCCCTGGTGCTCGACAAAGCCAATCAGCAGTTTCTGCGCGAGCACAACCCGGCCGCCCTGGAAGAGATGGCCGAGCGATTACTCGAAGCCGCCCAGCGTGGTATGTGGCAAGCCCCCGGCGAGCATGGCGAGGCGCTTCAGGATTTGCTGCTGGAAATGGACGAAGCCAAAGAGACCAATGGTCATGACGCCCAGCCCGCGCATTAAAGGCTGGTGCCCCGGCGCGTGGCGACCCATGGCCACCGGCGATGGTTGGCTTGTACGCGTGCGTCCGCCGCTGGGTGAGCTTTCACAGGAACAGGTAGTGGCACTGTGCAACGCCGCCGAGACCTTCGGCAGCGGTTTAATCGAGCTAACCAGCCGGGCCAACCTGCAGCTGCGTGGGGTGACCGACGAAAGCTGGCCGCTACTGATGGCGTTTCTGGTCGAGCATCAGTTGGTGAGCGATGACCCGGAAGCAGAACGCCTGCCACAGCTGATGCTGGCGCCCGCCTGGCAAAAGGGCGATGACACCCATACCATTGCCCGCTTGTTGCAGGCGCGGGGCAGTGAATTGGCATCCATGCCCGGCAAGGTCGGCATCGCCATTGACGCGGGAGAAGCGCCGGTACTGGGCGATAACGCCGCTGATTTTCGCATCGAGCGCTCAACGGAAGGCGGCCTGCTGGTACGCGCCGATGGTTACGCGCTAGGCACGGTGGTGAGCGATATTGATGCCGCCGTCGAGCAGCTGATACGCCTGACCCACTGGTTCGTGGACACCGGCGGCTGGGAGTCAGGCCGCATGCGGCGGCATACAGCAACGCTGCCCGATTGGGCGCCCGCTGATACCGCCCCCGCATCCCCCGGCGAGAAGCTGGCGCTGGGCGAACATGGCGAGGGCATGGTGGTGGGGCTTCCCTTTGGCAGGGTGGCGGCTGATACGCTGCGCGAGGCGGTCTTTCCGGCAAGTGGCTCGCAAACAAGTATCAGTGCTGTGCAGGTCACCCCCTGGCGGCGCCTGTTGTTGAAGGATTGCGATACACTACCCGCGGTGGATGGCTTGATCCGGCATAATAGCGACCCGCGGCTAGCGATGGACGCCTGCCCCGGCGCGCCCTTTTGCGAACAGGCGAGTGTCGCCACCCAGCCGCTTGCCGAGAAGCTAAGCGGCTGGGTGGAAGGAACCGTGCATATATCCGGCTGCGCTAAAGGCTGTGCCCGTCAACGAACGGCAGCGCTGTGTCTTACCGGCCGCGATGGTCGCTTTGACGTGATAATCAATGGCCGCGCCGATAGCGCACCGCAGGCCACCGGGCTAAGTGAATCTGAAGTTATACGTTATTTGGAGAGTTTGGGTGCCCTATAAGTACGAAACCAGTGGCCCGGCGATTTACCGGGAATCGTTTGCGATTATTCGCAGTGAAGCCGAGCTTGGCCGCTTTTCAGTGGAAGAAGAGACCGTGGCGGTGCGCATGATTCACGCCGCCGGGCTGGTGGAATTGGCCGCGCATATTCATTTTCAAAACGACGTGGTCAATAAGGCCCGCGCCGCGTTAGAGCAGGGCGCACCGATTCTTTGCGACGCACGGATGGTTTCCGAGGGCATTACCCGCAAGCGGCTGCCCGCTGACAACGAGGTTATCTGCACCCTCAACGATGAGCGCACGCCCGGCCTCGCCCAGGAAATGGCCAACACCCGCTCGGCGGCGGCGCTGGAACTGTGGCGGCCGCACCTGGAAGGCGCCGTGGTAGCCATTGGCAACGCGCCTACCGCGCTGTTTCACTTGCTCAATATGCTCGAAGACCCGGCGTGCCCGCGTCCGGCGGCGATTATCGGCTGCCCGGTAGGCTTTGTCGGCGCGGCCGAATCCAAGGAGGCGCTGTTGGCTAACCCGGCACTGCCCAGCTGTATCGTCCGCGGTCGTCTAGGCGGCAGCGCCGTGACGGTGGCGGCCATCAACGCCATGGCGGATCGCATCGAATGACCCAGGGGACGGTAGTTGGCGTTGGCCTGGGGCCAGGCAGCCAAGACTTGATGAGCGTGCGCGCCGACCGCCTAATACGCGGGGCGACCCACGTGGCGTATTTCCGTAAAAAGGGCCGCTGCGGCCATGCGCGCACCATCGTGGAGGGCATGATCCCGCCCGGCGCAATCGAGCTGCCCATGGAGTACCCGGTCACCACGGAAATTCCCTTTGACGACCCACGTTACAACGAGTTGTTATCGACCTTTTACGAACGCAGCGTGGCCCAACTGATCGAGATGGCAGAAGCCGGGTGCGATGTGGTAGTCCTGTGTGAAGGCGACCCGTTCTTCTACGGCTCCTTTATGCACCTCTATACGCGGCTGCTAAACCGCGTGCCCGTCTCGGTGGTGCCGGGGATTACCGGGATGTCGGCGGCGTGGACGGCCACCGGGCAGCCAATTACCTGGGGCGATGACATCCTGACCGTCCTCATGGCCACGCTACCCGAAGACGCGTTGGCCGAACGCATCGCCCAGACCGATGCGCTGGTGGTGATGAAGATTGGCCGCAACCTGGCCAAGCTACGCCGGGCCCTGGTTCACGCTGGTCGTGAAGGCGAGGCATGGCTGATCGAGTACGCCGCCATGACGCAACAAAGAGTGCTTCCATTAAGTGAGGTTGGCGAAAGCGTGCCGTACTTCTCGATTGTGCTGATCCATGGCCACGGGAGGCGGCCATGAGCGGCTGGCTAAAAATCGTCGGCCTGGGGCCGGGCTCAGAAGCCATGATTACCCCCGAGGTAACGGCTGCGCTGCTGGATGCCACCGATGTAGTGGGTTACGTGCCCTACGTTAATCGGGTCGCACCGCGTGCTGGATTAGTCCGCCACGGTTCCGACAACCGCGAAGAGATCCGCCGGGCGGAGCAGGCGCTACAGCTGGCGCTTGAGGGCCACCGGGTAGTGGTGGTGTCTTCCGGCGACCCTGGCGTGTTTGCCATGGCCGCCGCGGTGTTCGAGGCCCTGGAAGCGGGCGATGCCCAGTCGCGCAAGCTGGATATTCAGGTGCTGCCAGGCATTTCCGCCATGCTAGCCGCCAGCGCAAGCGTCGGCGCACCGCTGGGGCATGACTTCTGCTGCATTAATTTATCCGATAATTTGAAGCCCTGGGCGCTGATTGAAAAGCGCCTGCGCCTGGCTGCCGAGGCCGACTTCGCCATGGCGTTCTACAACCCGCGCTCCAAGGCGCGCCCAGTGGGTTTCGAGCGCACGCTAGACGTACTGCGGGAAGCCTGCGGGCCGGATCGATTGATTATCTTCGCCCGCGCGGTTTCAACCCCGGAAGAGTCAATTCGCGTCACCACCCTAGGCGAGGCGAAGCCGGACATGGCCGATATGCGCACCCTGGTGATAGTCGGTTCTCAGCAGACGCGATTGATAGAGCGCAGTGGATCGCCGCTGGTTTATACGCCGCGTTCTGCTGATTAAGCGTACTGAATATTAAGAGGGGCTATCAAGCCAGCTAATCACGTCATCAATACGATGAAGTTCGTGGCGGGGTGGCAGCGCTGGCCGTTCGATCATCACAATGGGCAGGCCGAGGGTTCTTGCCGCGGTGAGTTTGGACGCGGCCCCTTCGCCGCCGGAATTTTTACACACGATGCGCTGGATGCGCTGATTTTCCAGCAGGGCGAGATCGCCTTCCAGCGTAAACGGGCCTCGATCAATCACGGTGCTGACATCCGCCAGTGGCAACGGGCTGCTAGGCCGGTCAACCAAACGCAGCACGTAATGGTGCTGGGGCTGGGCGGCAAAGGCCGCAAGGTGCATGCGGCCAATGGCGAGCAGCACTCGCTGGGGCGGGCCCGCCAGGGTGCTGACGGCTTCATCGATACTTGCCACGCTTTGCCACTGGTCGCCCTCAACAAGTTGCCAGGCAGGCCGGGTAAGAGCGACGGCCTTTACGCCGCACTGTGCCGCCGCGGCGACTACGTTCGTGCTCATCTGCGCGGCAAAAGGATGGGTGGCATCGACAATATGGGTGATGCGCTCCCGGGCCACAAAGGCGGCAAGGCCGCTAACGCCGCCAAAACCGCCAATGCGGGACGGCAGCGGCTGGGGTTTAGGCGTGGCAACACGACCTGCATAGCTGAAAATGGCGGGAAGCCCGCGCTTGGCAACCGCACTGGCCAGGGCGCTGGCCTCCGAGGTTCCCCCGAGAATTAGGATCTTGATCATGGTTGAAATTTCTCACGCTCCAGTGGGTCAGGCTCCCTGGCTGACCCTTTTAGGCTGGGGGGAGGGTGGCACACAGGCGCTAACGGCGGCAAGCCGCGCCGCACTGGAAAGTGCCGAGGTGGTGTTCGGCGCGCGCCGTCACCTGCGTCTTTTGCCGCCCCTAAATGCCGAGGTGATTGAGTGGCCGGTGCCCTTTGCCGATGGCATTCCCGCGCTATTAGATCAGCGCGGCCTCCGGGTGGTCATGCTGGTCTCAAACGACCCATTCTGGTTTGGGGCGGGTACCACCCTGGCGCAGCATCTCGGCGCTGACGAGTGGCTGGCATTGCCAGCACCTTCCACCTTCAGCCTGGCGGCTGCACGCTTAGGCTGGCCGCTAGAGCGCTGCGCCTGCCTGGGCCTGCACGCCAAACCACTGACCCGCATTCGGCCTTACCTGCATGTCGGTAGGCGTTTGCTGGTACTGGTAAGGGACGGCGAAGCGGTGGCCGAACTCGCCTCTCTGGTCAGCCGGTTTGGCTTTGCGGCTTCCCAGCTAACGGTGCTGGAAGCCCTGGGCGGCGATAACGAGCGAATTCGCCACAGCCGTGTCGACGCCAACTTGCCCCAGGACATCGCCCACCCGGTGGCGGTAGGGCTGGAAGTAGCCGGTAGCGGCCCCGCCTTACCGCTGACGCCCGGCCTGCCGGATCATTTTTTTGACCACGACGGCCAGATCACCAAACAGACCATTCGCGCCATCACCCTGGCGGCGCTGGCCCCCATGCCCGGCGAGCGGTTGTGGGATATCGGCACCGGTTCAGGCTCTATCGCCATTGAGTGGTTGCTCGCTCATCCGGATAATCAGGCGGTAGGCTTCGAGCAAAACGCAGAACGGGCAGCGCGAGCGCGCAGCAATGCAGACAACCTGGGCGTTGACTGGCTTGAGGTAAAAGAGGGCAGCGCGCCGGACGTACTGAACGATACGCCGCTGCCGGATGCGGTATTTATCGGCGGCGGGTTATCTCAAGCGCTTTTGAACGACTTATGGCAGCGCCTGCCCGAGGGTGTGCGCGTCGTCGCCAATGCCGTCACCCTGGAATCCGAAGCGCTTCTGGCCCACTGGCAGTACAAAGTCGGTGGCGAACTGATACGCCTGGAACTTGCCAACGCCGCCCCTATCGGCACCCGGCGAGGCTGGAAGGCCAGCTACCCGATTGTTCAGTGGCGGGGCGTTCGATGAAGGGGCAGGCGTTGCACGTCGCCGGATTTGGCTTTCGTCGCGAGGCCACGATTGAATCCCTCGGCCAGGCGCTGGATCAGCTGATCGACCAATACGGTGATGTCGATAAGCTGGCGGCGGCTTGCTCCATGCTGCCGTTAGTCGAAGAACTGGGCCGACTGCGAGGCATTGAGGTCATCGCCCTAGCCGACGCCGAGCTACCGACAGTGACAACGCTTACTCATTCAGAACAAAGTTTGCAGGCCCGAGGCACGGGCAGCGTGGCCGAGGCCGTAGCGCTGTTAGCGGCGGGCCCTAATGCTAAGTTAGTGGGGCCAAGAATCATCTCAGTGGATCGACAGGCCACCGCCGCGTTGGCGTTAGCAGAAGGAAATAGATAATGACCGTACACTTCATTGGCGCAGGCCCCGGCGCACCGGATCTGCTTACCCTACGCGGGCGCGACCTTATCGCCGCCTGCCCGGTGTGCCTGTACGCGGGTTCACTAGTGCCGGAGGAAATCCTCGAACACTGCCCGGCAGGAGCAAGGGTGATCAATACCGCGCCGCTCTCGCTGGATGACATCATGCAGGAGATCAGCCGCGCCCACGGCGAAGGCCAGGATGTCGCCCGGCTGCATTCGGGGGATCTATCGGTGTGGTCGGCCATGGGCGAGCAGCTGCGCCGCCTGCGCGGGATGGATATCCCCTACAGCATTACCCCCGGCGTACCAGCCTTTGCGGCTGCTTCGGCAACTTTGAGCCAGGAGCTGACGCTACCCGGTGTGGCCCAGTCGGTAGTGCTCACCCGCACGCCGGGCCGTGCCAGCGCTATGCCCAGCGACGAGACGCTGGCCAATTTCGCCCGCACCGGCGCCACGCTGGCCATTCACCTCTCCATCCATAATCTTTCCCAGGTCGTCGAGAGCCTGACGCCTTACTACGGCGAGCAGTGCCCGGTGGCGATTGTGTGGCGGGCAAGCTGGCCCGATGAGCGTGTGGTTCGCGGGCGGCTAGCCAGTATAGAAGCGTTGATCGACGTCACCATGCAGCGCACCGCGCTAATTCTGGTGGGCCCGGTGCTCGAAAGCGAAGACTTCCAGGAGAGCAGCCTCTATGCCGTTGGCTACGACCGCCGCTTTCGCCCCCAGTCGGCGGATTCGCCTTTTGCCACGGCAAGCCAAGACCAAGAGAGCGAGTCATGATCACGCTGTCGCTAATAGGCATCGGCACCGGCAACCTCGACCACGTCACCCTGGCCGCCGTGCGCACCCTCAATAACGCCGACCTGATCCTGCTGCCCCGTAAAGGTGAGGTCAAGTCGGATTTGATCGACCTGCGCCGCTTGCTCTGCGAACGACTGTTGGAAGAACCGGTGACCACACAGATCGTCGAGTTCGATCTGCCCAGCCGTGATGGCCGCAATGACTACCTGGGCGCGGTGGACGACTGGCACGCTGCCATCGCCGGCGTCTGGGCGCAGCTAATCGATGAACATCAACCCAACGGCGGGCGGGTAGGGATGCTGGTGTGGGGCGACCCCTCGCTTTACGACAGCAGCCTGCGCATTACCCAGCGCCTAAGCGCTGCGAGTAAGCAGGTTGATGTAGAGGTAGTGCCAGGCATCACCAGCCTGCAAGTGCTCACCGCCGAACACAAAATCCCTCTCAACGCCCTCGCCGAGCCGATCCAAATCACCACCGGCCGCCGCCTGCGCGAGCGCGGCTGGCCAAACGATGCAGCCACGGTAGCCGTGATGCTGGATAGTGGTGGGGCGTTTACCAAGCTGCCACAAGACGATACCTACATCTGGTGGGGCGCCTACCTGGGAATGGATAAACAGTGCCTGATCAAAGGCTGGCTAAGCGACGTCGGCGACCAGATTATCCAGCGCCGGGCGGAGTTGCGCGACACCCACGGCTGGATAATGGATATTTATCTGCTGGCTAGGCAGCCCTTGCTATAACGCCGGTATTAATATGGAATGATTTTCCATAAAATAGTGCTACTGACCAACTAACCTTTGAGGAATGGCCATGAGCTTTTACGTTTACCTATCCGGCGAGATCCACACCGATTGGCGCGAAGAAATCCAACGCGGCGCCGAGGCCGCGGGCCTGGATATCGTGTTTACCGCACCGGTCACCGACCACGCCGCCTCTGACGCCGCCGGCGACCACCTGGTCAAGCCGGAAAATGGCTTTTGGCGCGACCACCAGTCCTCCAAGGTCAACGCCATCCGCACCCGCACCATGATTGAGCAGGCGGATCTGGTCGTTGTACGTTTCGGCGACCAGTACAAACAGTGGAACGCCGCCTTTGATGCAGGCTACTGCGCCGCCCTCGCCAAGCCCTACATCACACTGCACAGCGAAGACATCGTCCACCCGCTGAAAGAAGTCGACGCTGGCGCGAACGCCTGGTGCACCACGACGGATCAGGTAGTCGAGACACTGCGCTACGTTCTGAAAGCGTAAAGAATCGAAAACGTGCCTGATCCATCTCACTACCATTGCTGTCATGCTTGAGAGGGGATAGGGCAACGTGCGACACGATCAGCGCTTATCTCGGCCCGTTGCAATGGGTTGCAGCGGGCCTATTTTATTGGGCAACGACAACCCATCGTGCCTTCATGGCCGGTGTATGGGGTTTGTAGGAGCACAACTTGTTGCGCTATCAGCATCCATCTCGCCACTGCTGCATGGGGTGTTATAAGAGCCCAATTCATTGGGCGATCAGCGTCTAACCCGTCTCTAAACATCATCATTACCCACCAAAGACGTATACCGGCATATGCCCGGTGCTAAGGTGCGATTAGAAATTTTCCTGCCGGGGCGTGACCTAAGCCAAATTTATGAATAAAGTATGATTGAACAGAGCATAACGAGCGGGCACGCGAATTTTGGATATATTGCCAAGCAGCCAAGCTAATTTTATATAAATCAATGAGATATGGTCGTTTTGGTACGCCAGAAAACGTCAATAGACGCGTAGGCGCGTTCATCAGTGTTATATGGCGGGCTACATAATTACTGTTAGATTTCACTGGAAGCGAATCGCATGAATCACGAGGAGCGGATCAAGCAGATTGTTGAAATAGCCTACGATCGCCTGTGCGGAAAGATCACTGGGCAGCGCATCGAGGTATCTAACGAAGCTTCTTTGCAGCTACAACTTGCCTCGATATTAAAGACGCTTGGGGAACTATACGAAGAGACACCAGATGAGCGTTTCATTATCGAACTCGAAAAAAATGTCACGCTGGGCAGCGGAACGTTTGTGAAGAGTAAAACCGAAAAAGCGAAAATTGACATCTGGTTCTCTTTGGAGAATGTGAAAAACGCGGAGAAGCATTCTTGCGCGATCGAGCTAAAGTACTTCAAGAAAACTAATCATCGTGAACCGAACAATCGATACGACGTCTTCAAGGACCTCCATAACCTGGAGCGTTATGGCGGTTTTGTAAACGCCGGGTATCTATTGGTGGCTACGGACCATCCTCACTACATCAATCAAGACAACTTTTCGCCGGACACCGGCGACTTTGATTTCCGAGAGGGACGAAGTTATAGCGCTGGAACAGAGCTCCTGTATAGAACCTCGAATCCCTATGGTCCTCCCATCACACTGAAAGGCACCTACGATTTCTCATGGCGAGCCGTCGAGACTGGCCTGAGCTTTCTCTTTATTCGGGTAGATCCGTGGGGTTAAAATCTAACAAGCGCATGTTGTCGGACTGGTTTTCCGCTGCGCTTCAAACCAGCCGCAAATACGGGCGTTATACGTCAATGTGAAGTCATGAAGCGAATCAAAGACGATGATCCAAGACAGCCTAGTTCCTACTTCCGTTTGGTCTTCTGTAGGAGCAAACGCACGTCTGAGATCTGCCTCTTATCCTGGGTGTGGTTGACGTTAATTGAATTGATTTTAGGCGAAGAGCTGATTGAACAACTTATCATCACAGCAGCTTACAACGAGCCAACGGCAGCAAATTCCGGGCATCTGCTGCATCTGAATGATCTAGTTCCCTACGGGTTGGTCACCAATTTATTTCGTCAAAAAATCCTGCAAATCTTCTATTACAAGTATCACAAGCAGTACGACTTCTTACGGGCGGAAGCCAAACCAGACGAGAGTGATAATGAAGTCGATGCTAGTGGATCGCGCTTTGCAGTTTCACACGATAGCTTGCATCGATTTATTTCTTTTAGGCGGGTTTACGTCGTCGCAGGCGTCGTCTTTAACTTTGTTACCAGCTTTGCTGTATTATTATTCGGTGACCTAACCCTTGCGCTACTCACGAGTTTAGCAATAGAAGGCCTGCGGAGACTAGCGAGGCTATGACGTACAACAAGTCGCTCAAGTTCGTTCCGCGCTTCGCGCTCCACCGGACGCGGCTAAAGCCGCGCCGCTTAGCTTAGACGTTAGCTTTCATCGGAGAGTCGTCGAATGACGGAAGCAATATGGTCACTCCTTGGGGTTGTATTGGGGTTTGTTTTGGCCGAAAGCGCTCAATGGTTGAAACGGCTTAAATTGAGATTCAGGCTTCGGAAGTCACTTGTGGCTGAATTGCAATCAATCACGCGTATGGTGCCAAGTAAGTTGGATGTTTTGAGTCAAGCTGAGAGCCATTTCAAGGCCGAGCGTGTCATGCCGACTCAGTCAACCCATTTCCCACGGGAGATATATTCAAGAGTAATCATCGAGGCACCGGAGATTTTAAAAGACTGGGAAAGAGACTGTCTTCATATCATTCATGAAAGGTTGAGGGTCGTTGATGCTTCCATGGATTCGATGGAAGAGCGGTTTCTCTCCATAAATTCTTCGTATTCGGGTGAACAAGCAATATCAGCCGCTGTGGGTTCTATCAACGATTTAAAAGAAGCTCTATCGCAAACGAGCGAACTGGCTCAGTCTGTTATATCAGGAGCACGCATTGATGTTTATGCGCTTGGAAACCAAAGCTAACAATCGTAGTCACGGCGACGCCTTTTTCGTTTCGGCTTCGCCTCCACTACAAAGCCGCGCGTGCTGCGGGCGTTATGTACTTCGAGGGAAAAATGCGGAACGAACAACTTCCTAAGTTTAAAAAGCAAGTCAATGCTGCGATGATCGGCTATCTCAATTTGCTCGAACGAAAATAGTTGTTGTCAACATCAATTGATTTACATGAATCTCTTAAAAGTTTGGAGCCACAGGTTCAAAGGAGTATTCTTGTTATACAAGATACAATGTATACCTCTTTGATTGTTGAAACTCATGCTTGGTTATTTGATAAATCAAATAAATCATCAAATTTTAGCCTACATCAATTGTTAAATTTGTTAGTTGATAGAAATTTCCAACCAAAGTACTTGCTAGCGGAATACGTACAACCACCAAAAACCATTGTTCTTAGTGGGCAAAGTAGTGTTTGGCACGAAAAATACATTGAAGACCGAAAACTTGAGTTTAATGAAAGCTTTAGTGTCTGTGTAACATGTATTAATGCATTACTTTCCTCTGGCTTAGTTGATAGAGTTAAGTTATTGAGGGATAGCTTGCTTGTGCACAAAGATGGTGATTATGATGTAGCTGGTAATGGGCATACAATTCAAGACGTATTTAGTCTTTTATCACACATGAAAGCAATCTTGGTTAGCTTAAACAAGTTACTTCAACGTATTAGTTATCCAATCTCCGAATCAGAAAAAAGTGCCAGAGCAAGTGCTGAAAAATTTTGGAACCGGCTGGCACGTACATAACAAGGTGTTCCAATTGACCTCATACTGTCACGAATTTTTGTTCTCAAAATATCGCGCCAGTATTCGGCAACTGAACTTAGCGTTGAGGGTGTAGAATAATAACAACACTGACGCCTAAGCTTTGGTAAGATCGATAAAGCAGACGAGAAGCGGCCAGCATACCGCGCTTCAAGCGCTACAAACACGATCAAAATGTTATGGTGGTTACTAACCACTAAGAACAGCTCCAATCCAATATCTTTGAGCACTAGCTAGACTTATCCGTTTTCCATACCGAATGCCGCAACAGTGCGATCAGTCGTCTGGCCTACGATACAGCTATTCTACAAATTCAAGTTTTTAAAAGCGATCCATCAATATCATGACGAGAAAAACACTAAGTCTGAAGACGAAAAAACAGACAGACGCCAAGCCCGCCGACGACGTTGAAGATCAATTCCCTAATGATCCCGAAAAACGGTTTTTAAATGGCGTCGCTGTTCATCCTTCCCCACGCATTTATTTAGAGCCTGGCTCTCAAGAGCGTACTGTGCGAGCGATGGATTTGATTACGCCCATTGGGATGGGGCAACGAGGGTTGATTGTGGCGCCACCAGGCTCTGGCAAAACGACGATGTTGAAAAATATCTGTCAGGCCGTGGCAAAAGCGCATCCTGACATAAAGCTGTATGCTTTGCTGATTGATGAGCGCCCGGAAGAAGTGACCGATTTTAAGCGCAGTGTGTCGGCAGAAGTACATGCATCGTCTTCAGACGAAAGCTACACACACCATGTGCATATGGCTAATAAGCTCCTTGAGACGGCGCGTAAGCAAGCAGGTGAAGGTCATAATGTGATGATTGTGATCGATTCTCTTACCAGACTCTCGCGCGTTCATAATGCCGAGCAGCGAGGCAATGGTCGCACTATGTCGGGTGGGCTGGATTCCCGAGCGATGGAAATACCGCGCAAACTGTTTGGCGCTGCGCGAAAGATCGAAAACGGCGGATCGCTCACCATTCTGGCCACCGTGCTGGTGGATACGGGAAGCCGTATGGATCAGGTGATTTTCGAGGAGTTCAAGGGCACGGGCAATATGGAACTGGTGTTATCCCGGGATGTGGCCAATCAACGGATTTTTCCGGCGATAGATATTGCTAAAAGCAGTACCCGTCGAGAGGAGCTTTTGATTGATGCAAAAGATATTGAAAAGGTAAGGACATTACGTAGAGGTTTGACAGCGCTTAAGCCAGTAGAAGGCGCGCAGAGGCTGCTTGCGTTATTGGATAAATATCCCACTAATGCCGAACTGTTAGATGCATTTTTACCGGATTCGTGAAATATCGATAATAAAGAAGCCCACCCTTTTAAAAGGTGAGCTTCTTGGGTAAGTTTTAACGATTACTTTATTTTCTGTAATTCAAGTTTGATTCAGGTACTGCTTTTCGAACCGGGAACCCTGCAATCTCTTTGCGCTCAATAATGCTTTTTAAGCGTCTTTCAATAGCGCAAAGATTTTTAAAGTCACTCATGTCGACTAAAGAGATGGCTTCACCGGAGGCGCCCGCGCGGCCGGTTCGGCCAATGCGGTGGATGTATTCTTCTGGCTGAAAAGGTAAATCGTAATTCACCACACGACTCAGTTCATCAATATCCAAACCGCGCGCGGCAACCCCCGTGGCGACCAAGTACTTTAGCTCGCCAGATTTGAACTGAGCCAAAATCTTTTCGCGCATTGCTTGGCTTCTATCGCCATGAATGGAGTCCGCTGTGATGCCGCGTTTTTCCAGTTGAGCAACAAGCTTGGCCGCATTGTGTTTTTTCTCGGTAAAAATGAGCGCCTGATCCCACTGTTGCTCGTTGATCAAGTAGCTCAACAAGGCGGACTTAGTGTCTTTGTCGACGGTGATTAGCCACTGTTTGACATTAGCGGCGGCGCGGACGTTGGGAGAAATGGATATTTCAGCCGCTAGATCGGTCATCTGGCGATCTGAAAAATCGTAGGCCAGCGCCCGAACGTCGTCTGTGATGGTGGCCGAAAACAGTAGGTTCTGACGGTTTGCAGGTAGGCGCTCTATGATCTTATGGATATCGTCGGCAAACCCCATGTCGACCATTCGGTCCGCTTCGTCCAGCACCAAGACTTTAAGTTCGTCAAAATGCAGCGCACGCTGATGCGCCAAATCAAGCAATCTGCCGGGCGTGGCGACCAGAATATCGACGCCTTCGATTAGGCGCGCTTTTTGAGCTTCCGTATCCACACCGCCATACATCGCCATAGAGGTTAAGTGTGTGTGTTTAGCGTATTGAGCCACATTGGCTTCGACCTGAACCGCTAACTCACGGGTCGGCACGAGAATCAGCGCACGTATCCGCTTGCCACGTAACGTGCCCGCGTTACTGAATCGCTCTAGCAGAGGAAGAACAAAGGCAGCGGTTTTACCTGTGCCCGTTTGTGCGGTGGCGATTAAGTCCTTACCCGAAAGAATGGCAGGAATCGCTTGTTCCTGGATGGGCGTTGGCGTTTGGTAACCTAGTTCGGAAATCGCTTGAACAAGAGGAGGGGATAATCCTAGTTTTGCAAATGGCATAAGGCGCCCTGACAGATTGTCGTAAGGTGTGTCGAAAATAAAAGATGAGGCAGTATAAGGTAAAACCTCTGAAGCGGAGGCTGATTGAGGCGCTAGAAGCCAATACTTGGCGTCACAATTCTAACATCAACCATCATCAGGCGGTTTGTGTACGTTAACTGGTCTAACAATCCAACCCAGCCCGCTGCTCAGCCTGATCTAAAAGCACTGGCCCGCTACCGAGCTCAGCCAGTTTGTCATCCGGGTTATAGAGCGGGCAATTGGTCATGCTTAGGCAACCACAGCCGATACAGCCTGCCAGGTTATCACGCAGCTTTTGCAGGTAAGCTATACGGCCATCAAGCATTTGCTGCCAGTTTTTTGAAAGATGCTGCCAGTCTTCCACCGTCGGTGTGCGGTTATTGGGCAGTGATTCAAAGGCCCGCTTGATCTCTTCCAGGCTAACACCAACTTTCTGTGCGGCTTTGATCACCGAAATCCGCCTTAGTACTTCCGGTTTATAGCGGCGCTGGTTGCCCGCATTGCGCCAGCTTTGGATCAAACCTTGTTGCTCGTAAAAGTGCAGGGTACTGACCTTAATACCGCAACGCTTAGCGACCTTACCGACACTCCAGATTGTTTCTGCCATCACCTATCCCATGCCTTAATCTTTTTTGCTATTTTTTCGCAAAAACTGCTTTACCTCAAGTGAAGTTGAGGTTTTATCCTGCCATTTCACTTAACGCAAGGAGACTCTTATGTACTTAGAACACGTGAATCTGGTCGTTGATGATATGGATGCCATGCTGGATTTTTACCGCGCCGTATTCCCACATTGGCGGGTGCGCGATCAAGGCCATGGCGAGTGGTATGGCAAACCACGTAAATGGGTGCACTTTGGTGACGACGAACATTACCTGGCGTTAAGCGATCACGGTGAAGGGGAGAACCGCGATCTGAAAGGCCACAGCGTAGGGCTGGCCCATTTTGCCTATGTGACCGATAACCTGGATGCCGTTGTGGCTAGGTTGAATAACGCGGGTTATCCCATTGCCAAACCCGGCGCGACTGAGCCGTTTCGCAAAAATGTCTATTTTGTCGACCCCGCCGGTTTTGAAGTGGAGTTTGTCGAGTATCTAAGCGACCTCCCAGCTGAACGAAATTTAAACCAAGATGCCCAGTAATAAGCAGGTCAGCGCTCTCCAGGGTGCTGGCTTGTGAACAATTGAGATTTTCCGCGCCTAAAAATATTTTTGAATAATCTGGTAAAATCTCTTTTTGCTTTCGGTAGAAATTGAAGGAAGATACTTCATCTTCTGGAAGAATCAGATTTACCTTAAGGAAGGCAAAGCATTTCCGCCTTATTTTATGAAGCTGCCTAGATCTGGTACCGGTGCAAACCTATTCCAGGGCTCGGCAGCTTTTCAGTAACGCTTTTGGCGCCGATGACCCTCATTAGGAACGTCTAGATGATTCGTGAATACCGGAAGGCGGATATTGAGTACATTTTGGATATCTGGCTTTCAGCATCGATTAAAGCTCACTCCTTTGCTGGGTCAGAATATTGGCAGTCCAAAGTTAGCGAAATGCGTGATGTATACATCCCTGCATCGGAGACCTTTGTCTATGAAGCGGATGATCAGATAGCAGGGTTTTACTGCCTCTATGGAAGTACGTTGGCAGCGGTTTTTGTGTCACCCAGCCTTCAGGGCCAAGGGATAGGGTCAGCATTAATTGATGATGCCAAGAGCAGAAGGTCGTGTTTGCAGCTCAGTGTTTACAGTCAGAATGCGCCCAGTATCAATTTTTATAAGCAACATGGCTTTATTTCATTAGGTGAGCAGATTGATGAGCAAACGGGGCAACCTGAGTTCATCATGGAGCATTACTGTTAATAGCGGTCAACGGTATGGACTTGCTACAAAAACCAAAAAATGAGCGCCCGTAGCGCTATCCTCAAAGGGTATAATGTCACCGGCCACGGTGAGTTGGCGGTTCCACAACGTTGTTTTGAGCAGGTTTTTAGCTTGTTACTGTTTTTAATAGAGAAAAGGTAGTCGTTCATGATTAACACCAAAATATACAAAGCGGTTTACGAACTCGCTGAAAAGCTCATGAAGGCTGCTGATAAAGAGGATAGAGAGGCGTTTGACGCGCTTTATGCGCAGTTGGAAGCGATCTGCACCGAGAACGAAAACACCGATAAGGATCACCCTGAGCAGTGGGAAACGTTGGCTGATTTCACGGAAGAACTGGATGAGGCGCTTGCAGTCTATGAAAAAGCCTTTGAAAAGGCCGTTGCAGTTAACTCGAAAGACCACATGTCATCCATCGCGTTCTCCATGGCGAAGCTGCAGGTTGAGCTTGGTCAAACTGATGCGGCGATCAACAATCTTAAAAAGGCCCAAGTCACTGCCAACAAGATTGAAGATGGCGAGCTTAAAGACGAAATTGATGAGCTGCTTGGAAAGCTGACATCAGGTTAGTTGTTAAGCTGCTGATGTTAGTGGTATTGATGATAGACGTAGATGCACATAACGCCTGATTGTGCTGGGTTTGCCTAAGACTAGGGACACTATTTTGACCAATAACGATATTTTCCGCCGCATACGTTACACCTTTGATTTAAAAGACAGCACCATCGTGGATATCTTCGCCTTGGCAGAGGTCAGCGTGGCTCAAGAGCAGGTGACTGCCTGGCTGAAAAAGGATGAAGACGACGCCTTTGTGACTATGAAAAATAGAGAGCTGGCGGCGTTTCTGAACGGCTTTATCAGCTTCAAGCGTGGCAAGCGCGAAGGCCCGCAGCCCGCGCCAGAGACGCAGTTGAACAACAACATGGTGTTTCAGAAACTGCGCATTGCACTAAATCTGAAGGCTGACGATATTCTGGCTATTTTTGAGCTGGCAGGCTTCCGTATAAGCAATCATGAATTAAGCGCTTTTTTCCGCAAGCCCAGCCATAAGAATTATCGCGAGTGCAAAGATCAGGTGCTGCGAAACTTTTTACTCGGCATTCAGCGCCAACTTCGCCCGGGCGCAAGCGATTCCACTTCAGAAGACTAAACCGAAAAGGGCCATAGCTTGGCGGCGCCATCCCGTTAGTCGTTTAACGCTTCACGCACACAAAAAGCGCATTGCCCGAGACGTTATCCCACGGGGTAATCGTCTCGTAGTTATGCTCAAACACGTGCACCTCGAAGTAAGGCGTCAGCAGGGCGATGAGCTCATTAAAACTCACTGCCACCATAGGGTGCTCGTCATTCCAAACCTGCTTCTCTTCTGCGTTGGTTTTCTCGATGCTTAGCCTAAGCGACTGCTTTTCACCCTGCCCACTGTAGTGCCAGCCTGAGCGGAACGTGAATAAATCGTCTGCTTGTTTGGCGCTGTGTTTTACCGATAAGCCGTTATCGATTTTGTCTTTATCGACTGCGTTAAAACAGAAAATTCCGCCTTAAAACAGAAAATTCCGCCAGACTTGAGCGCGCGATGCGCGCTTGAAATACATCCATCTAGCTTCTCGATCCCGTCGCTGTAATGAATCGAGTATAAAAAACAGGTGATTAAATCCAGCGGCTCGCTGACGTCAAAGCTACTCATATCCTGCAACGAAAAGTGGGCTTCTGGGCAGCGTGAGGCGGCGATATCCAGCATCGGCTGATTGATATCCAGCCCGCCACTGGTGTAACCAAAATCAATAAAATGGCGCACGTGGGGGCCGGTGCCGCAGGCTAAATCCAGATGGGCGGTGCCGTCGTTACCGAAAAGCTGATGCAGCCGTCGAATGGCGTTGCTTTGCGCTTGGTAGTCGATATCTACGCACATCAAATCGTAGTAGCCGGAAAGGTCGGTATAGAGTGCGTTGACGGACATGGTCGCCTAAAGGTGAGGGCTGGATAGGTTGGGTGGCGCATAGTAAACGAGCAGGTGGGGTTTGAGAAGCGCGGACCAAGACAGGTGAATCCCTTTCTATCATTAGTTTCCGCTAGGCGGGATTAACGCTAAAGAAATTTCCCCAGCTTCCGATAATGACTTAAGACGCACGATTAACCCTGGCTGCCACAAGAGTTTGCTATGTCCAAAACAGTGACTTTTATCATTGCTACCTTGCTTCTCTTGCTCACCACGAACGCGCATTCGCACACCGATGCGGCTGAAGCGGCAGCACTGGCGTGGCTTGAAGCCATCGACAGCGGTGAGTATGAACAAGCGTGGGAGGCATCCTCAACGCTGCTGCAGGTGCCGCTCTCTTCCAATATGCTGGCCCGTACCATCAATGCAGCCCGACGTGATTTTGGGGCAGTTGAGTCCAGGCGGCGAATACGTGTTATCCGCGAAACGTCTATGCCCGGCGCGCCTGTTGGTGATTATGCGGTGTTTACGTTCCAAACCCGTTTTGAAAATAAGCCTCAGATTACCGAAACTATCACGCCTCACCTAGAAGGAGGCGATTGGAAGGTAAGCGGCTATTACGTCAACTAACCAACTCCCAGCCAACCTCCTCGAACGTCCTTCCAGCCATCGCTGTTGCTTAGCATAACCTTCTGCGGTTAGGCGTTATTACGCTTAACCGCCCGCTATCACGTTGTTCATGACGAAGCTCACCGTGGGTGCTACGTTGAGTAGATACCCTTGAGCGTATTGGTAGCTGCTGGAGCGGATATGCACTCCCTTTCTCACAAATCGCACTGGCTGTGGCTATTGGTGGCGGGATTACTGATGGCGGCGCTGTCACTCACGTGGCAGGCCAGGGCACAAACTTCGCCCAGCGCTTTAATCCTCAATATTGAAGGCGCTATCGGCCCTGCGACCAAGGATTATTTTGAGCGTGGTCTTCGTAAAGCCCGAGAGCAGGGCAGCGAAATGGTGATTGTTGAGCTGGATACCCCTGGCGGGTTAGTTGATACCACCCGCGATATGATTCGGGAAATGCTCAATTCAGACCTGCCGGTAGTGATGTACGTCTCCCCCAGTGGTGCGCGCGCAGCCAGCGCAGGCACCTATCTGCTTTACGGCAGCCACGTAGCGGCCATGGCGCCTTCTACCCATTTGGGCTCTGCGACACCGGTGCAAATGGGCGGCGGCGGGCTGACTGGTGGTGATGAGGCGGGCGAGGGGTCTGAAGGCGAGCAAGATGGCAGCGCGATGGAGCGCAAGGTGATTGAAGACGCGGTGAGTTTTATCCGCAGCCTGGCGGAGCGCCACGGCCGCAATGCCGACTGGGCGGAAGAGGCAGTGCGAGATGCAGTAAACCTCACCGAGAGTGAGGCCCTGGAGCAAAATGTCATTGATGTGGTGGCGCGGGATATGAATGACCTGCTCGCTCAGCTTGACGGTAGGACAGTGGTGATGGAGCGCGGCGAGGAGTCATTGGCGACGGCGGAACTTGCCATTGAACGTTACTCCCCGGACTGGCGTACTCAACTGCTCTCGCTGATCACCAATCCCAACGTTGCCTATTTCCTGATGATCATCGGCTTTTACGGGCTGATTTTTGAGCTTTCTAGCCCCGGCAGCCTCTTTCCCGGCACCATTGGGGTTATCTCCCTGCTGCTGGCGCTGTTCGCTTTTCAGGTTCTGCCCATTAACTATGCGGGCCTGGCACTGATGGTGGTGGGAATGGCGCTGATGGTAGGCGAGGCGTTCATGCCTAGTTTCGGGGTGATGGGGGCGGGCGGCATTATCGCCTTTGTGTTGGGGTCGGTGATGCTGATGGATGCCGAACACTTGGCCATTTCGTTACCGCTGATTGGCGGTGTAGCCCTGATTTTTGGCGGCTTGATGCTATGGACGTTAACGCGCTTTGCAACGCTGCGGCGGCGTCCGGTGCACAGCGGTGCGGAGCAACTGATTGGTGCAACGGCAGTGGCGCTGGAGGATTTTGAAACCAACGGCCATGTGCGTCTGCATGGCGAACGCTGGAACGCGGTGAGCGATGCGTCCGTTAAACAGGGTGATGAGCTTGAAGTAGTGCGCCTTGAGGGCTTGACGGTACATGTGACGCCCCGGTGATTCTCGCTATTGTGACGTGCTTTCCCCCATAACTAACCATCTGCAAAACGAGGTGCCCAATGATTATTTCGTATTTAGTCCCTGTGGTGCTGGTGGTGATGTTGATCGCTGCCTCCATTCGTATATTGCCGGAATACAAGCGCGGCGTGGTGTTCTTTCTGGGCCGTTACCAGAAAGTGAAGGGGCCAGGGTTGGTCATTGTGATTCCTGCCATTCAGAAGATGGAGGTGGTGGATTTACGTGTGATCACCATGGACGTACCTGAGCAGGATGTCATTTCCCGGGATAACGTCACCGTTAAGGTCAACGCGGTGCTTTACTTCCGCGTTGTCGACCCTGAAAAGGCGATCATTCAAGTTGAGAATTTCACCCAGGCGACCAGCCAGTTGGCGCAGACCACGCTGCGTTCCGTGCTGGGTAAACATGACCTGGATGAGATGCTTTCCGAGCGGGATAAACTCAACGACGATATCCAGGAAATCATTGATACCCAAACCGAAGCCTGGGGCATCAAAGTGGCCAATGTTGAAATCAAGCATGTGGATCTGGATGAGAGCATGATCCGCGCCATTGCCCGCCAAGCCGAAGCGGAGCGCGAGCGTCGCGCCAAGGTGATACACGCCGAAGGGGAGCTTCAGGCGTCCAAAAAGCTGGTGGAAGCCGCCAACGTGATGCAGGAGAATTCCGCCGCGCTACAGCTTCGCTACCTGCAAACCATGAGTGACATGAGCAACAAAAACGCCTCGACGATTGTGTTTCCACTACCCATGGACATCATGGAGGCCTTCAAAGATATGAAAGCCAAGCATACGGCAGCAACGTCTGGTAAGACGCAGGATGATATGTAAGCCAATGCCAAACGCGCATTGCTAAGGTGGGGCTGGATATTTCAACCGCCGGTTAAGCAATCAGCCCCGCCAAAGCCTGCATTCCCAGCGCCACCACCAGCACCACTACACCCGCCACCAAGCTGGTTACTAGGGCTTGTTGTTTCCATAACATCAGTACTCGGCTGCCAAAGCGGTGGACGAGCCAGGCGAGGCCGAAGTAACGCAGGCCGCGGGCAATTAACGCCGCTAGCGCGAAGAGAAGAACCGGGTAGCCGGAAAGGCCTGCGGTAATCATCGCGACCTGAAAAGGAATGGGCAGAATGCCAATGGCTAAAATCGCGGCAAAACCATACTGATCGAAGAAGGTTTGGAACGACTGATAGCTCTGTTCCATGCCCATAAACTCAATAAACCAAGTACCTATCGACTGAAAAAGCAGCATGCCAACGCCATAGCCGACCAGCGATGCAATTAAGCAACCTGCGGTAGTGACCGTCGCTAAAAGCCAGATACGTTGTTTATTGGCTGCCATCAGCGGGATCAGCACCAGCTCAAGCGGAATGGGCAGAATAATCGTTTCCAAAAAGGAGAGGGTGCCGAGTAACCACAGCATGTTCTTCGAGCCATTAATACGCTCAAACCACTGCTTGGTTCGCTTTGTTGTGTTGGCCATTAGGGAGTCAGTCGCTACATCTCTGGATTAATGCGGCGATAGATAGCCGCTAATAGGCTGTATAGGCCAAACGCGAAGAGTCCTATAGCGACAACGGCCAGTAACCATTGACCGTATGCTTGGCTGCGCAGTGTACTAAATACTTCAGCCGTACCGCCTGCCTGGTCGGGATTAAACTGATAAGCGGCAATCAGAAAGAAACTACCCACGATAACAAATACAATCCCGCGAATGACTAAGCCAAAACGGCAGATAGGATAGGCCCATTGTTGAGTTTGTGGTGGCATAGCGAAGTGCTTGTCGAACTTGGCCTTGTAGCCTTTAAGCGCATGGGCGATCCCTACCCCAATCATGACCAAGCCAACGGCCCCTACCAGCCAGCGGCCAAAAGGCTGCTGCATCAACCAGCCTGCCACGCCCTGCGAGCCTCCGCCTGAACCCCCGGAAGAGCCCGTAAACTGGAAGATGAGTGTGGCGGCAAAAAAGGCCAATAACGTATGGGTAATCGCACTCGCTAATAAGCCCGCACGAATAGCTAAGCCTTTAGCGCCGTTGCCGTGATGGTCCGCGTCTTTGACCGCTTGAATGGTGCGCCACATGGCGTAGCCGACCAAACCCACGGCGATGACACCTAACAGTACTTTTCCAAAAGGGGCGATGAGGACTCTTTCCAATGCACCGCGGCTGCCTTCTGTTTGGCCACCTTGCCCAAAGGCTGCCAGCGCGGCAAGACCACCTACTAACACATAAACGATGCCGCGGGAGGCGTAGCCCATGCGGGCGAAAAGAGTAATCGCATCACGGTGATCGGGGTTTTTCATACTATTAGCCATGGTGTCCTCCTGACTTGATATGGCGTTGCGAATTCCTATGCAAACTAGTTCATCTCAAGCTTTTTGGCGGCCCATACTGTGCGTGTGCTGTGCTATTGTCCAGTGTAGTTTCTTCAAAAAAGACGAGTCGCTATTTTTATTAATGCGAGCAAACCATGAGTGCACCTTTGTCAATTAACAAGTCGTCAGCTACCACATCTAATACATCGACACCTGTCTTTTGGCGCGATATACGGATGCCATATGTGGAACTGCGCAAGATCAGCGACGCGCGACAAGTTTGCTATGCACCTCATAGCCATACGCATTGGTCGCTGGGGGCGGTTACCTCTGGTCAAAGCACCTTTTGCTATCGCGATGCGACACATCAGATTAGTGCGGGAGATATCGTTATGATGAATCCCCATTGGGTGCATGCCTGCAATCCCCTCGAGAACCAGCCCTGGGCGTACATGATGCTCTACGTCGATACCGAGTGGCTGAGTGAATTGCGTTACCAACTGGGCCTGTTGAATACGCCGTACTGGCAAGATATCGCTACCGCCGTCATTACTCAGCCAGCGCTTTATGCCGGGTACTGCGATATGGTCGCTTGTTTGCTGAATGAACAACGCGACATTGGCGATAAGCAAACGACGTTAGTCGAGTACTTGTCTGCCATGCTGCAAGTGCTGGCTCAGGAATCCTCCGCCGCATTGCCTCAAGCGCCCAGTAGGCTAGAGAATGTCGCGGCTTATTTACGTGCCAATTATGCTTCCGATATATCGCTTGAGCGGCTATGTCAGCAGTCGGGCTATAGCGCTGGGCACCTAATTCGCGCCTTCAAACAGCACTTCGGACTAACGCCTCATGCCTACCTGATTAATCAGCGCATCCAGATGGGACAGAAAGCGCTTAAGCACGGGCAGCCCATTGTTGAGGCGGCTTTGAACGCTGGATTTAATGACCAGCCCCACTTTCAAAGAACCTTTAAGCGGCTGGTAGCAGCGACACCAAACCAGTACCGCTACCCATTACTCAATCAGTAAGGCAATAGCGCTAGCCGCCAGGCAGATAGCGAGTGCGCGGTTAACCGTTAGTAAGATGATAGGACGATGAACATAGCGTTTCAGAAAAGCGCCTGCATATACCCAACTGGCTAGCGATATCCAGCAAATAGGCAAATAGAGACCGGCAAACAGCCATAGCTGATAGGGGGCATCAGCACTGGTGTAGGCACCAATGCCAGCGGCAGATGCCAGCCACGCCTTGGGGTTGAGCCACTGCATCATGGCGCCTGTCATAAACCCTGGGGCTTTGACGCCGGCTCGCTCCTGCAAGCGCCCATCGTGCTGTAAAAGTTGATAGCTGAGATAGAGTAAAAACAGAATGCCTGCCCAGCGTAAAAACGTTTCCAGCAGTGGCACCACACTCAGCAGGGAGTAAAGGCCAGCGCCGATGGCTAAAAACAGTGCGACAAAACCCAGCGTGGCGCCGGTTACAAAAACAAGCCCTTTAGCGATAGGGTAATGCGTACCGCTACTCAAACAAACGATGTTGACCGGCCCCGGCGAAATAGACGCAGCAAGAGCAAATGCAGTCATGGGCAGAAGTGTAGGCAGCAGTAGTGTAGCGCTCATTGTCATTCTCCTTGTTAGTGCAAGGAGTTTGTAATGGTTCTTGTTGGCGGTATTGAACAAAATTGAGGTGACTGATTAAACCATTGCCTTTAACTCTTTGCTTTTAATGCCCAAACACCGACCAGCCTGTGCGCTGTACAAACATTTCAAGCGCCTGGGTGCCTAGCAAGCTGTTGCCGTAGGCGTCTAACCCCGGTGACCAAACGGCAATGGCGCCGTGGCCTGGGGCGATGGCCAGTATGCCGCCGCCCACGCCACTTTTGCCGGGCAGGCCCACCCGAAAAGCGAATTCCCCTGAGGCGTCGTAGTGCCCACACATCATCATCAGTGAATTGATACGCCGTGCCCGCTGAGGGGCGACGACCCGAATATCGCTGGGTTTATTGACGCCATCCGAAGCCAGGAACAGGCCGGCATGAGCGAGCTGCTCACAGCTCATCGCAATAGCACACTGATGAAAGTAGGTGCCTAGCACCTTATCGACATCGTGGCGAAGATGACCAAACGCTTTCATAAAGTGCGCCAATGAAGCATTGCGGTCGCGGTGCGCCATCTCTGATGCAGCTACCGCATGGTCAAAGCAAATGCTGTCGTCATCGGCGATATAACGCACAAAGCTTAGAATCTCACCCAGCGTCTCTTTGGGTTCATGGCCCATCATGATCGCATCGACTACCGCAATGGCACCGGCGTTAATAAACGGGTTACGCGGTTTGCCGCTTTCGTGTTCAAGCTGCACGATAGAGTTGAAGGGGTCGCCCGAGGGTTCACGGCCCACTTTTGTCCAGAGTGAGTCGCCCATCTGGCCTAGCGCAATCGTCAGCGTAAAAACTTTGGAAATGCTTTGGATTGAGAAGGGGGTGGTCGCGCAGCCCGCCGAATATACCTGGCCATCGACGGTGGCGAGCGAAATGGCAAATTGTTGTGGGTCTACATGACCAAGTTCGGGAATATAGTCTGCGACCTTGCCACGTTCCTCTGCTTTCGCCATGGCTGCGGCAATGTCATCAATTAAGTCTTGCATGGGCTTAGTGTGCACTGTCAATGGAGGCGGGGCCTCACCCTAGCGGAAAACAGGAGAATTGTCTTTTTTGCATCACCGAAACAATAACGCTAAAACAGTGGGTGTTTGCCCACAACGCATTGAGCAAGATACGGGTCGGCAACGGGGCCTTGAGCGCTTAGGCTGCCATGATAAGCCCATAAGTAGCCTGAAACGAAACGGCTAGAGAGATAAACATGAACGATTATGCGCGTATCGAAAAAGCCATGACCTACATGGTTGCCAATGCTACTGAGCAGCCTGATTTGGAAACAGTGGCCGCTCACGTTCATATTAGCGCCTTCCATTTCCAGCGGCTGTTTTGTCGTTACGTGGGGATTAGCCCTAAACGGTTTTTACAGGCGCTAACGCTGGAGCGGGGTAAGCAATTGATGCACTCCTCTACTTCGTTGCTGGATATTGCTCATACTCTGGGGCTTAGCGGCGGCTCACGGCTTTATGATCACTTTGTTCAGCTAGAGGCCGTTACGCCTGGGGAGTATAAGCGCCAGGGTGAGGGCGTTGAGATTACTTATGGGGTTCATGAAACGCCTCTTGGCAGCATGTTTGTGGCAATGACGCCCCGTGGTATTTGTCGCATGGGCTTTATTGATACCACCAGTGAAGAAGAACTGCTAACAAAGCTAGCCATGGAGTGGCCGCGCAGCACCTTCCACCCTAACCGAGTTGCCACGCGCTATGCGGTGGAGGCGATTTTTGCCAAGTCAGAAGAGGCGCCGGCTGCTTTGTCATTGCACGTGACGGGCACCAATTTTCAAGTTGCCGTGTGGCGGGCACTACTCACTATTCCCGAAGGCCAGCTGGCCAGTTACTCGCATATCGCTAGGGCATTAGGCACGCCAAAATCATCCCGTGCAGTAGGTAATGCCGTGGGCGCTAACCCGATCGCGCTGTGGATTCCCTGCCACCGGGTGATTCAGCAAAGCGGTGCGCTTGGCGGCTACCGGTGGGGTGTTGAGAAAAAGCGGATGGTGCAAGCCTGGGAGCTGGCGCTGGCTCACACCGACAACACAGCGCTCGCCCCCAGTTTAACGACCTAATCAATCAGCCCATTAGCATCAAAAAACGGGAAAGGACCAGGGTAGCGCTCGATAAACCCTTGGTGTGTCACCATGCCGTTAGTGGCCGACCATTGGTGTAGCAGGTAACCGGGTGGCTCTAGCTGAAAGCTGGAGGGGCCGTCTGGGCTGAGATCCAAACTCACCTGGTGGGAAACCCCAGGGCAGCTAATCGCCAAAGTGTTAGCAAAGCGCGCTTGGATCGAACGGTGCAGATGCCCGCAGAGCACGCGCTCGACCTGGGCATGTTTGCCAATGACGTCGGCTAGCGCGTCTGGTCGCTTCAGCGGCTGGCGATCCATATGGTCGATGCCACTAACAAAAGGGTGGTGATGCACCATGACAAGAGTCGGTTTTTCAGGGTTTTTTGCCAGGGTGGTGTCTAGCCACTGCAGGCTTTCATTACTTAGCTCGCCGTGGGGTTTTCCCGGTACCGATGAGTCAAGCCCCACCAAGCGAACCGGATAGTCCTCAACGGCCCACTGCAAATAGTCGTGATGCTGGAATAGGTAGCGGTGGTCGGGAAATGCGGCACGTAGATGCTGGCGATCATCATGATTGCCAGGGATCAAGTACACAGGCAGCGTTAATTCAGCCAGGATCTGCTTAAAGGTGGTGTACTCGTCAGGGTGGCCAAAATCAACCAAGTCACCGCTAATTAGCACCAGGTCGGGCCGCGGGGCTAGCTGATTGAGCGTGCTGATTGCATGGCGCAGAGCACTGGCGGTATCTACATGGCGGTAAGAGAGTTTACCGCCCGCCTTGATATGCGGATCGCTGATTTGGGCGATAAGGCACTGCTGGGCATAAGGGTCTTTCTTAATGTTTAAACCTTGATCAGCCATTGGCCATCTCCTTGGCATTAACAGGGGCAGTGGGCTTATCTGGATGAAAAAGCACGCTGGAGGGGAGTGCCAAACCAATCGCGGTACCGTTTGGCCAGCGCTCGCGGGAGGGGGCCTCAATCTGGAGTGTCGAAGTGCCGCCCGTGTCCACCATGAGGCGCTGGGTCTGGCCCAGGAAAATGCTCTGTACCACCCTGCCTTTTACATCGGCTTGGTCAACGGAAACCACCTGAATATCTTCAGGTCGACAGTAAACCATGGGTGCTCCCTGCAAATGGGTGGCGACAAGTTCTCCCCCATGTACGATTAACCCTCCATCGGCTTGCATACCGATAACTTCCAGGCAGTTAACCGCACCAATAAAGTCCGCTACAAAAGCATTGGCCGGTCGGTGATAAATCTCCTGGGGCGTGCCCAGTTGGGCAATGCGGCCTGATTGCATCACTGCGATGCGGTCGCCTAACGCCATTGCCTCGTCTTGATCATGGGTAACATAAACCGCTGTAGTGCCTAGCTCTCGAAGCAACTGGCCAATTTCAATTCTCAGCCGATCACGCAGTTTGGCGTCGAGGGCAGCCAAGGGTTCGTCAAACAGCAGCACCTTTGGGCGAACGGCGATGGCGCGAGCGAGCGCAACACGCTGCTTTTGCCCGCCGGAGAGGGCGTCAATGCGCCGTCCACCAAAGCCTTGCAAGTCGACCATACGCATGACTTCGTCAAGCCGATGGGCGATCTCGCTACGTGGCAAACGCTGTATTTTCAAGCCGTAGGCAATATTGTCGGCAACGCTCATATTGGGAAAGAGGGCATAGTTTTGAAACACCATTCCCACATCGCGCTTCTCAATCGGCAGAGCGGTGACATCACGCTCTCCAAACAGCACTTGCCCGCCTTTGTCGGGGCTTTCCAGGCCGCTAATAATGCGTAGTGTCGTTGTTTTGCCACAGCCAGAAGGCCCTAACAGCACTAACGTTTCGCCCGCGTTGACGTGCAGATCCAGCGGCTGCAGGGCGGTGTTGCCGCCAGCGAAGGTGCGGCTGCATTGGGTAAGCGTAATGCTGACAGATGAACTCATATAAGTTTCTCGAATAAAGCAATCAGATGACTGTAAAGGTGGGTGACGACTCGATTGCTCAGTGTCGCTGCTGGGTGAGTTTTCCTGCCCACTGAATCGCCACCAGCAGCGGCACCACCATGACTAGAAATATCAACGTGTAAGCCGAGCCAACTTCGAGGCGCATGGAGGCGTAGCTATCGGCCAAGCCGACCGGGAGTGTCTTGGTCAAGGGTGTGTGCAGCATCCAGGTAATGTTGAACTCACCAATGGATAGGGTGACCACCATCAACGCGCCCGCCAGAATGCCGCTCATACTGTTGGGGATGACCACTCCGAAAAAGCGTTGCCTGAAACTGGCACCTAAGCTGGCAGCGGCTTCTTCCAGTTGGGGAAGTTTGGCGGTTTGCATCACGGATAGCACCGCGCGCACCATAAAGGGCAGGGTAAACAGCACATGGCCAACAAGAATAAACAGCCAGCTACCGCGAAACTCACGATAGCTGCCGTAGGCGAGTAACAAGGCAAGCGCGGTGGCCAGCCCCGGCACGGCAACCGGTAGCAGCAGGAGCTCTTCAATCGCGTTGGCCCAGCGGCGACGACTGCGTAGCAGACCATAGGCAGCAGGCACGCCAACCAAAATAGTGATCAATAAGCAAGCGAGTGCCAGTTTAATGGAGAGCCAGATGGTATCGGCATAGAGCTGCCACACCTCATTCACCCAGCGCAGCGTCAGCCCACTCTCCAGGCCTACAAAGTAGTTCTCAGTCAGCCCCGCCATGACTGACATGGCGACGGGCACAATCATGAACAAGCACACCAGCAGGGTGAAGCCCAATTGCAGCGTGAAGCGAAGGCGAGATTTCATACCGAAGCCCCTAAGTTGCCGCCTGCCAGCCTACGGGCAAGGCTCAATGCCATCCAGGTGATGACCCCCAATACCACTGAAAGCGCGGCTGCCATGGCGAAATTGGCGTAGTTGGTGAATTCACCGTAGATGTTGAGGGGAAGAATGCTCAATCGCGTACCAAGGGTAAACGCCGTGCCAAACGCGCCCATGCTGGTAGCAAAACAGATAGCCCCAGTAGAAAGCAGAGCAGGTGCAATGCCGGGTATGATGACGTCTTTGGTGACCTGCCAAGTATTAGCGCCTAACGAGCGGGCGGCTTCTTCGAGACTTTTGTCCAGGTTGTCGCAGGCCGCTATCACCGTGGTGATCACGCGAGGAATCGAAAAGTAGAGGTAGCCAATAAATAAACCGGCCAGCGAGTAGGCGAACATCCAGCGCTCGCCAAACAGCCATAGGCTGGTCTGCGCCAGCGCTCCTTGGCGACCACCCAGCATAATCACCAGAAATCCCACCACTACGCCTGGAAAGGCCAGTGGAAAAGTGAGGATCGCCACCAAGGCCGCCTTACCGAAAAAACGGTGTCGAGCCAGGAAAAAGCCAACCGTGCCCGCTATGGCCACCGCCGTGATCGATACAACAAGCGAGATGCCCACGGTGGTCACGAGGCTGATCAAGTACTGGCGATGGGTGAGAATGGTGAGATAGGCGCTGATGCCACTACTTCGGTCAGCCTCGGCACCCATCACTATCAAGCGTGAAAAAGGCAGCAACCAGAAAGCGCAGAAGATGACCAGCGCAGGCATCAACGCTAACAAAGCAATAAGGCTTTTACGCCTCGCTGGGCCTACGCTAGCTGACTGGCGACTAAAGTAAGAAGCAGCCCCAGAGGGCTGCTTGGATGCCGCGGTCATGATTAACGAACCTCCGACAGATACCGCTCAGAGAAGCTGCGTTGGGCAGCCGCCATGGCGGTGTAATCGACAGCTTCTGCGCGGGCATAATCGCTATCCGGTAAGAAGACTTCCCGTGCTTCAGCGGAGATGGCGCTTTCACGTACGGGGCGTAAATAGGCGTCTGCCCATACCGCTTGACCTTGGTCAGACAGCACGAAGTCAAGCACCTGCTGGCCGTTCTCAGGATTCGGACCCTCTTTTACCAGGCTCATCACATAAGGAACGACCACGCTACCTTCTTCGGGAATCACAAACTCAACGTTAGCACCGTCGCTGTGGCGGGCACGGTAAGCGTTGAAGTCGTAATCGAGGAGAATCGGTATTTCGCCAGAAAGCACCCGCGCATAGCTAGTCTGCTTAGGCACAATGGGGTCGTTTTCGGCGAGCTCATTGAAGTAGTCGATGGCGGGGGTGAAATCGTTAAGATCGCCACCCATTGCCAAGTTGACCGCAACGGCGCCTACATAGCCGACAAAAGCGCTGGCGGGGTCAAGGTAGCCCACCATACCTTGGTACTCAGGTTTCAGTAAGTCTTCCCAAGAGGTGGGCACCGGCGCACCATCCAAGGCATCGACATTAACCATAAAACCGAGCGTGCCGGAATGAATGGCGAACCAGTTGCCCTCAGGATCTTTCAGGCCTTCAGGAATCTCATCCCAGTGCTCGGGCTGGTAAGGCGCTACTACATCCTCTTCCATGGCTTGAATGCCAAAGGTCACACCGTAGTAGACGACATCCGCTACCGGACTTGCCGCTTCGGCTACCAGCTGAGCTAAAGACTGGCCGGAGTTCTTGTTGTCTTGCGGTACGCGAATGCCGGTTTCCTGTTCAATCAAGCGTAGCTGTGTGCCCCAGTCGGCCCATTCCGGCGGGCAGTTGTAGCAAATTGCATTATCATTTGATTGCGCAAAAATGCTTCCCGACGAGCTGATAATCGCCGTGGCCAATACTGCCTGATAAAGACGTTTAAGATTCATACCGTGCTCCTCTATAAAGTGCCTAACGTGGACTTGCGGGATGTCGGGTTTCCGACACTTTCGCCCTTACGCAATGCGTGGGGCAGGGGAGCAGGTGTGCAGCTTTCTCCCCGAATCATGGCTAACAAGGTGTGCACCGCGGCTCGCCCAATGTCGGCGCGAGGCTGCTCAATGGTGCATAGCGATGGGTAGAGGTGCTTGCCTAAGGCAATGCCATCAAAGCCCATCACAGAAAGGTCGCCAGGCACGTTAAAACCAGCGCGTTGCAATTCGCCCATCAGGCTGATGGCGAGCAGGTCATTGGTACAAACCAATGCGCTGAGAGCGTCTGGCCCTTGCAGTGCAGGTGTTAGGCTTTTCAGGTCAGCTTGGGTATGGCGGGCCATCTCAACCAACGGACGTGCGATCAGGCCTGCCTCGCGCATAGCGTGGCAGTAACCGTCAAAGCGCTGCCGGGCGCGGTCTGATTGCAGCAGCGGGCCAGCGACCATGCCAATGCGCTCATGGCCCAAAGTAATTAAATGGCGGGTGGCATCAGCGCTGGCGGCGCGGTTATCGACGCCGATGGAGGGGAAACCGCTGTTCCCAGGTGGGTTGTAGACTAGTAAGCACGGGGTGGTTTCGAGACTGAGCTTGTCCAGCACGGCACTGTTATCGGCTTCAGCCACGGTAAGCACCAAGCCATCCACGCGCTGACGCAGCATCTCCTCAACAATGTCACCCTCCCGGCTGGGCGAGTATTCGCTGGTGGTAACGATCAGTGAGTAACCAGCCGCTCTGGCTGCCACTTCCATGGCTTGTAGTTGCTCCGCAAACACCGGGTTATCGAGACTCGGTACCATGACGCCAATCATCTGCGTGGCTTGCGAGCGTAGCTGTTGAGCGACCTTGTTGGGCCTGAATGACAGCTGTTGAGCAGCGCTAAAAATTTTTTCGCGGGTCGCTGGGCGAACTAGATCGGGGCTTGAAAAAGCCCGCGCCGCGGTTGCCCGGGAAACCCCGGCTAGTTTGGCCACACTGACTAAATCGGACATAGAGAGTCTCTATAAATGAAAAATGAGATCGATCTCATTTGTTGTTGATCAGCCTAAAGTTGGCGTGTGACAAATTGATGGCGGTAAGAAGTATTTTTGAAGTACGGTTTTGAGTGTCATTAAAGAGGGAGTGTGATGAAGAGGGCACTGGTCGATGAGCTTGGTCACAATTGCGCTGATGCTCCCAGGTCGCTACAGTCTCGCTCTTGTTCACCTGGGCGGGATAACGTGATGGCCACACTAATGATTCAAGGCACCACCTCGGATGCAGGTAAAAGCACTGTGGTGGCTGCGCTCTGCCGTGCACTGGCAAGGCGTGGTATATCAGTGGCGCCGTTCAAACCCCAGAACATGGCGCTGAATAGCGCAGTGACCAGCGATGGCGGCGAGATTGGCCGCTCCACGGCGCTGCAGGCCCAGGCATGCTATTTGGCCCCTCATAGCGATATGAACCCGGTACTGCTAAAGCCGGAAACGGATCGTGGCGCCCAGGTGATTTTGCGCGGCAAGGTGCATGGCCATATGGATGCGCTGGATTACCATGCCTATAAACGCACTGCAAAGGCGAGCGTAATGGCGGCTTGGCAGGCACTGGAAAGCCGCTTCGATGTGATTATTGCCGAAGGCGCGGGTAGCCCTGCAGAAATTAATCTTCGCGAAGGCGATATTGCCAATATGGGTTTTGCCGAAGCCGCCGACTGCCCAGTGCTGCTGGTGGGCGATATTGACCGCGGCGGTGTATTTGCCCAGTTGGTGGGCACGCTGGCGCTGCTAAGTGAGAGCGAGCAGGCGCGCACCAAAGGTTTTATTATTAACCGCTTTCGAGGAGATATTGCGCTGCTGGAACCGGGGCTTGATTGGTTGGAAGCGCGTACGGGTAAACCGGTACTGGGCACGCTGCCCTATCTGCAAGGGCTGGTGCTCGATTCTGAAGATAGCATTGGGGTGACCCAGGTCGAGAAGCAGAGCAAGGTTCTTACTATCGTCGTGCCAGCGCTTCCACGCATCAGTAACCACACTGATTTCGACCCGCTGCGCTTGCACCCTCAGGTGGCGCTGACCTTTGTGGGGCCCGAGCAGCCGATTCCTGCTGCTGACGTGATTATCCTGCCTGGTAGTAAAAGCACTGCGAGCGATCTTGCCTGGTTACGGCGCCAGGGCTGGGATAAAGCCATTCTGCGCCACCTGCGTTACGGCGGTAAGGTGTTAGGTATTTGCGGTGGCTTTCAAATGCTGGGCGAGTGGGTGGATGACCCTGATGGGCTGGAGGGCCAGCCGGGGAAAGAAGCAGGATTGGGACTGCTGCCGCTAACAACGCGTATGATGGCGGGCAAACAGCTGCGAAATGTGAGCGGCATAACGGTTACTGAAGGCGCGACAGTCACCGGCTATGAAATCCATAATGGCGTGAGCGAAGGGGCTGCCTTGAATTCCCCCTTATTTACTGTGGATGGTCGCCCGGAAGGTGCCGTTAGCGGTGATGGACAGATTCTAGGAACCTACCTGCATGGCTTGTTTGACCATCCCGACGGCTGCCAGGCACTGCTGAAACAGTTAGGTTTGGTTAACGGTGAACAAAGCGATTATCAAGCCCACCGAGAGCGTGAGCTTGATCGCTTGGCCGATATGCTGGAAGCCCAGGTCGATATTGAGGCGGTTATTGCTCTGATTGATGCTGGCGCTTCGCCATCACGGTGATTTCAACATTGCTACCGCCGCATATATGGGGGGATTCGGTACAGGTGCGCGCCGGGTAGCGGCCGGGTTCAAAATACTCGGCGTAAACACCATCCATGTCTTGAATAGCGTGTAAGTCAGTAATATGGATATCCACGCGCACTACATCGGCAAAGCTACCACCTTCCATTTCAAGCATGCGCAAAAGTGCGCGCATCACAAGGCGCGTCTCTTCTTTAATATTTCCCCGTGCGGCGTGGCCGTTGGAGAGGTCGGCGACGGTTAGCCCTGAAATAAACACATAGTGATCATCTATGACCATGTGGCTGCCGGGGAAACTCGGGGTGGGCATGGTGGGGTCATTCGTAAAGGTGGTCATGTTAGCTCCTTCTAAGTCAATGTTCACATTTACAGTGACTGACGACAGCCTGTTGGCAGTCGTGTTCAGTATCAGTATAAATGAATGGTCTATCGCGTGGCACAAGGCACTGTCCAAACGGCGGTGATTGCTCTAGGCTTGCGGCTTTTCAGTCGGCGAGGTTGATTCCAATGAAGGTCGTACACGTTAACGCAGAGGCCCAGCGCAATGCCTTTCTGGCGCGTTTATGCGCTGAAGTTTACGGACAAGATGCCGGTCTAACGCCGCTTGTCGTGTTTACCGGCACTTGCAGTGTGCTCTTTCCTCAAGAAGCTGCACGATTATTTGCTGCCGTTGATGCCCAGGGTAAGCCTCAAGCGTTGGCACTACTAGTGCTGGACGAAGAAGGCGTGGGCATGACGGTTACCCACGCCTGCTCGCTTGACCAAGCAGACGCCCAGCAGCGCTTGATTAGTGAACTTACCTTGAAAGCCCCTTTGCGCGTCGATGTGGATAGCGCCGAGCAGGAAGCGTTCTACCAGAAGAGTGGTATCAAGCGTTGGTTCGGCGGGGCAGGGGGTAAACGCATTGGTTTAGGCGCGCGCCACCCCGCTAAAAGCGTCAATGAGCTGGCACCTACCCTTAGCTTGGATGAAGCGCTGATTCTGCGTCGTTTTAAACACGACCCAAAAGCATTTGAGCAGGCGAAGCAGGCATTTTTAACCGGTCTTGACAACTTTCCTACCGCCTTATAGGGCGCTGTGTTGCGTAAAAGCTGGCTACTTTTTACTTTTTCGCCAGTTCGCGCATGGCGGTTTCTAACCCTTCAAGCGTCATGGGATACATACGGTCTTCGATAATCTCGCGAATGAGCTTTGTCGAATAGGTGTACTCCCAGGCGCGAGGCGGCAAAGGGTTAAGCCATGCCAAACGCGGAAACGTGTCACATAGGCGCTTCAGCCAAACGCCGCCCGGTTCGTCGTTAAAGTGCTCAACGCTGCCACCTGGATGGGAAACTTCGTAGGGTGACATCGCGGCGTCGCCTACGATCACCACTTGGTAATCTGCACCGTAAGTATGCAGCACATCCATCGTTGGAATGCGCTCATTGCCACGGCGCAGGTTATTTTTCCAGACACCTTCATATAGGCAGTTATGAAAGTAGTAGTGCTCCAGGTGTTTAAACTCGGAGCGGGCCGCCGAGAATAGCTCTTCACATACGCGAATATGGTCATCCATCGATCCGCCCACGTCCAAAAACAGCAGCACTTTAACGGCGTTGTGGCGCTCGGGGCGCATCTGCACATTAAGTAGCCCGGCATCTTTGGCGGTTTCGCGGATGGTGCTATCCACATCGAACTCGTCCTGCGCGCCCTGGCGGGCAAACTTGCGCAGCCGCCGCAGCGCCATCTTGATATTGCGGGTGCCTAGCTCCAGCGAGTCATCGTAATCCCGAAAGCGTCGCTCATCCCACACCTTGGTGGCGCGGCGGTGGCGCGAGCCATCCTGGCCGATCCGGATGCCTTCCGGGTTGTAGCCATAGGCGCCAAACGGGCTAGTGCCGCCGGTACCGATCCACTTGTTGCCGCCTGCGTGGCGCTCTTTCTGCTCTTCCAGGCGTTTTTTAAATGTCTCAATGAGCTCTTCGAGGCCGCCCAGGGATTCGATCTTGGCTTTTTCTTCATCGGTGAGCTGTTTTTCAAACTCGCGGCGCAGCCAGTCATCGGGGATCAGCGACTCAATGGCGGCGTCCATGTCCTCAAGGCCTTTAAACCAGGCGGCGAAGGCGCGATCAAAACGGTCGAAGTGGCGCTCATCTTTGACCATCACCGTGCGCGCTACCTGATAAAACGCCTCCATATCGGCGAACACCACGCCGCGCTCCACTACGGCATGAAGGTCTAAAAGCTCGCGCAGTGAGACGGGCACGCCCGCGCGCTTTAACGTTTCAAATAGGCCAATAAACATGGCTTAGCGCCCTGTGTTCTTCTGGCGACGCATCATGAATGCCAAGCGCTCGAGCAACTGGGTGTCCTGCTCATTCTTGACCAAGGCGCCAGCCATGGGCGGCAAGGCCTTTGCTGGGTCGCGGTTATAGAGTGCTTCTTGCGCCAGCTCGTCGGCCATCAGCAGTTTGAGCCAGTCGACCAGCTCGGAGGTGGAGGGTTTTTTCTTGAGTCCGGGCGCCTTGCGAAGCTCGAAAAACACTTCTAACGCTTCGCTGACCAGCTTAGGGGCGATATCTGGAAAGTGAACATCGACAATCGCCTGCATGGTCTCGCGGTCGGGGAATTCGATGTAGTGAAAAAAGCAGCGGCGCAGAAAGGCATCCGGCAGCTCTTTTTCGTTGTTGGAGGTGATAACAATGATCGGGCGCTGCTCGGCACGGATGGTTTCGCCGGTTTCGTAAACGTGGAATTCCATACGATCCAGTTCCTGGAGCAGGTCGTTGGGAAATTCGATATCGGCTTTATCGATTTCATCGATCAGCAGCACCACGCGCTCGCCAGCGGTAAAGGCTTCCCACAGTTTGCCAGGCTTGATGTAGTTACCGACGTTCTCGACACCTTCCACGCCCAGCTGTGAATCCCGCAGGCGGCTTACCGCATCGTACTCGTACAGCCCCTGGGCCGCCTTGGTGCTGGATTTGATGTGCCAGGTGATCAACTGAGTATCGAGAGATTCAGCCAACTCTTCAGCCAGCAGTGTTTTGCCGGTGCCTGGCTCGCCTTTGATGAGAAGCGGCCGCTCAAGTACTACGGCGGCATTTACCGCCTGCTTGAGCGCATCGGTTGCGATATAGGAAGAAGTGGAATCAAACGCCATGTGAGAGCCTCAGCTTGCCGAAAGCGGGTTTATAAAAGGATAAACGGATTCAAACAAGTGTACGTGAGGCTGGCCTCCCAGGCCAAGCGGTAGGGCCGTCAGCCGTCAGGCCTTATTCGGTGGCACGATGCCCTGGCGCTGCATTTGCCGATACACCGTTGGCCTTGAAACGCCCAGTTCACGGGCAACGGCGCTGATATTCCACTGATGTTGCTGAAGTCGTGTGACGAGGTGACTATCGGCGGTTTCCCTTGCAGGGGTGGTTAGCGAAGGCGCGTGGGTAATGCGTTGGCTCAGGCACTGTTCGGGCAAGTCGTAAACGGTGATTTCATCGCTCTCGGCAGTCACTAAGGCAAACGCCAGGGCGTTTTTAAGCTGACGAATATTGCCGGGCCAGGCGTAGGCGAGCAGGGCGCTGATGGCATCGGCCCGTAGACGGGTCGATTGGCTGCCGCCGCGCTCGCTCACCACATCGTTAAACACCTGACGAATCACGTAGAGCTTGTCGGCGCGTTCACGCAGCGGAGGCAGGCGCAGCTGGGCGCCGTTTAAGCGGTAGTAGAGGTCTTCGCGGAAGGCTCCCTCCTCAATCAACTTGTCGATATGGCGGTGGGTGGCGGTGATCACGCGGAGGTCGACCTTGACGGGTTTGTTCGCCCCCAGCGGCATCACTTCACGCTCGGCGAGTACACGCAGCAGGCGGGTTTGCAGGGCCAGCGGCATATCGCCAATCTCATCTAAAAACAGCGTGCCGCCATGGGCCTGGGGGATGAGCCCGCGCATGCCTTTTGCCCGCCCGCCGGTAAACGCGCCGGGCTCGTAACCAAACAGCTCACTTTCGATCAGCGCTTCGGGAATGGCGGCACAATTCACCGCAATAAAAGGCCCTTTTGCGCGGTTGCCGCTGTCGTGCAGGGCACGGGCGACGACCTCTTTGCCGGTACCGGTTTCACCGCTGATCAGCACGTTGACACTGGCTTCGTTACGCAGCCTTTCTGCCAGTTTTTGCAGCTTACGTATGGCGGGGTCGTCAGCACCCAGCCGTGCTAGCGGCTTGGGCAGCGTGGAAGTTGTCTTATTCAGTGGCGCAGTGCGCGGCCTACGCGGTTCCAGCAGGCTAATAAAATAAATGGCGTTGCTCGCACGGGCACGGAACGCGCGAAGCTGGTCATCGGTGGCGCTGTTAATGCTTAGCACATCGGCAATCTCGCATTCAAACAACTCGCTGAGCATCGGCGCGTGCTGAGCGGACCACGGTGGCCAGCGGCGCTGGTGGTCGGCGATCAGTTCGCGACCGACGGCATTGGCGGCGATCACTTGGCCGTTCTCCTCAATGGCGATGAGACCACGCCCGTTCACATGGACAAACTCTCGGGAGGTATCCAGCCGCACCATCAAACAGTCGCGGTAACGCTGTAGAAAGTAGGCGTCTTCGATCATGCGGGCGTAAAGCGTGACCAGCGATAGGCTGAAATTCTGGCTTTCATGCTGGGCAGGCGATTGCAGCGCCGAGATATCCAACACGGCCATCACGTTGCCTTGCGGGTCGGCGATGGGGGCAGCGGTGCAGGTGAGCGAAATATGCGTGGCGTCGAAGTGTTCCTGGCGGTGGCAAATAATGGCTTGGCGGTCGTGCAGGCAGGTACCTACGGCGCAGGTGCCCGCGAAACGCTCGTCCCAATCCGCACCTAAATAGAGGCCCGCTTTGCGCAGCTGCTGGTCTTGGTTTGGGTTGCCGCGAAACTCGACGGTAATGCCGCGATGGTCGGTAAGCAGCAGCACATAGCCCAGTTGGGCGATTTGCCCGTAAAGCTGCTCGACCCCGGCGCGGGCAACGTGCAGCAGTTCATCGACAGATTCACGATGTTCTATGAGTGTTTGCTGAGGCACCACGCGGGCAGGACGTGGCTTCGTGGGGTCGAGCTGGTACTCGTTCAGGCAGCGCAGCCAAGATCGCCGAATCATGGGTTGAGCCGGTAGTTGTGGTATTTCCAAGCCTTCGCCGAGCTGGAAAATATGCTCGATATGCTGGCGCTGAACGGATTGAAGCCGTGCAGGTGGCGACTGAGTTGGCATGGCGTTTTACGCTCTGGGGCTTGTTGTTGTTCTTCAAGCCTATGCGCTCTGGGGGCGGTGTCAACGTGAGTGTATTACGTCGTTAGTCGTGCGTTACACCTGTAACGTTTGACTGTAAACGGCGTGACAGGTGTACGTGTTTTGCAACGCCTTAGCGAAAGCAGATTAAATTACATTGTATTTATTTTTCAATCGCTTATTGATGGTTTGGTGTATTTGGCACGGCGGGTGCTTGGGGTTGGGTGTCTTATCGACAGTTCAACAATAACAACGACCCTGGAGTACCCGCGATGACTGACACACAAGTACGCACACCGCAAAACGCTACCAGCACCGTCAACGCATGGCTGCATGACTTTGATGAGGCGCTGCAAGCGCAGGATATTCAGCGTGTGCTATCGCTATTTAACGACGAGTGCTATTGGCGCGACTTTCTTACCTTTACCTGGAATTTAAAAACCTGCGAAAGCAAAGATGATATCCAGGCGATGCTGAACGCCACGCTAGCCAATACCCTACCCACGCAGTGGCAGATTGAGGGCGAGGCCAGCGAAAACGGCGATATCGTTGAGGCGTGGTTCACCTTTAAAACAGCCGTGGCTAGCGGCAAGGGTTACTTGCGCCTGAAGAACGGCAAGTGCTGGACACTGCTCACCACCATGCAGGCGCTGGATGATTTTCCAGAGCCGCGCAATCATCACCGCCCCAAAGGGGCAGAGCACGGTGCCAACAAACAGCGGGAAACCTGGCTGGAGGCGCGGAAGCGCGAGGAAGCCGAACTGGGCTACACACAGCAACCCTACTGCGTAATTATCGGCGGTGGCCAGGGCGGGATTGGCCTTGGGGCGCGGCTGAAACAGATGGGCGTGCCGACCATTATCATCGAGCGCAACGAGCGCGCGGGGGACTCCTGGCGCAACCGCTATAAATCGCTCTGCCTGCACGATCCAGTGTGGTACGACCACCTGCCCTATATCCCCTTCCCCGAGAACTGGCCGGTGTTTGCCCCGAAAGACAAGGTGGGCGATTGGCTGGAAATGTACACAAACGTGATGGAACTCAATTATTGGGGTGCCACCGAGTGTCAGAATGCACGCTTCGATGAAGCCGCAGGCGAGTGGATCGTGAACGTGAAGCGTAACGGCGAGGAGATCACGCTACGCCCGAAACAGCTGGTGATGGCCACCGGTATGTCCGGGGTGCCTAACTTGCCCAAATTTCCAGGAGCCGAAAGCTTTAAAGGCGAGCAGCAGCACTCCAGTCAGCACCCAGGGCCGGATGCTTACGCGGGTAAAAAGTGCGTGATCGTAGGCTCGAATAATTCTGCCCACGATATTGCCGCGGCACTATGGGAGCACGATGCCGATGTGACCATGCTGCAGCGTTCCTCGACCCATATCGTCAAGTCGGATTCATTGATGGAAGAAGTGCTGGGGCCACTCTACTCGGAGGAGGCGGTGGCCAGTGGACTGACCCATGACAAAGCCGATCTGATTTTTGCCTCGATTCCTTACAAAGTACTACCGGACTTCCAGCGCCCAGCGTTTGATGCCATTAAACAGCGCGACGCTGAGTTCTATCAAAAGCTGGAAGACGCGGGCTTTATGCTCGATTTTGGCGACGATGAATCCGGCCTGTTTTTGAAGTACCTGCGCCGTGGTTCGGGTTACTACATCGATGTCGGCGCCTGTGACTTGGTGGCTAATGGAGATATCAAGCTGCGCAGCGGCGTAGGGATCGAACGAATCAACCCACACTCCATCACGCTGACCGATGGCAGTGAGTTAGAGGCAGATTTAATCGTTTATGCCACCGGCTACGGTTCCATGAATGGCTGGGCGGCGCGGCTTATCTCTCAGGAAGTGGCGGATAAAGTGGGCAAGTGCTGGGGCCTGGGCTCCGACACCACCAAAGACCCCGGCCCCTGGGAAGGCGAGCTACGCAATATGTGGAAGCCCACCCAGCAGGAAGCGCTTTGGTTTCATGGCGGCAATCTGCACCAGTCCCGGCATTACTCGCACTATTTGGCACTGCAGTTAAAGGCTCGTATGGAGGGGCTGGAAACGCCCGTCTATGGACTGCAGCCAGTTCACCATACGTCGTAACAGGAAGCGTAAGCCATGAGTCAGACAAGCATGCAGGCAGCGGTTTGGTATGCCGCCAAAGATTTACGCGTTGAGCAAGTCTCGGTTCCCACTATCAGCGACCCCCATGAAGTGAAGGTGAAAGTGGCTGCTTGTGGTATTTGTGGCAGCGACTTGCATGAGTATGCCGCCGGGCCGATTTTTATCCCGGTGGGCAAGCCGCACCCTATTAGCGGCGAACAGGCGCCGATCATCATGGGCCATGAGTTCGCTGGGGAAGTGGTAGAAATTGGCGAGAAAGTAACGCGGGTGAAGGTAGGCGACCGCGTGGCGATTGAGCCGATTCTCTCCCCCAATAAGGATGGCGCTTACCAGATGGAGCGCTACAACCTCACGCCCTTGCTGGGCTTTCACGGCCTCTCGGGCGGTGGCGGCGGCTTTTCCGAGCTCACCGTGATGGGCGAGCATATGGTGCACAAGCTGCCGGATGATCTCAGCTTCGAGCAGGGTGCGCTGGTAGAGCCAGCTGCTGTGGCGCTGCATGCGGTGCGCCAAAGCTGCCTGAAAGCTGGTGATAGTGCGGCGGTGTTTGGTGCCGGGCCGATTGGCTTGATGACCATCGAAGCGCTAAAAGCAGCAGGGGCTGCGCAGATTTATGCGGTAGAAGTGGCGCCTTCACGGAAAGCCAAAGCCGAAGCGTTAGGGGCCATTGTGGTTGACCCGCAGCAGGACGATGTGGTGGAGAAACTGCAAGCTTTGAGCGGTGGCGGGGTGGACGTGGCGTTTGAAGTCACCGGCATTCCTGCCGTGCTCAACCAAGCGCTGCACAGCACCCACGAAGGTGGCGAAGTAGTGGTAGTGAGTATTTGGGAAGGCGAGGCCAGCTTTCACCCCAACGACTTGGTGATTAAGGAGCGCACCATGAAGGGCATTATTGCCTATCGCCATGTGTATCCGGCGGTGATGGCACTGATGCAGCGGGGCTACTTTCGCGCTGAGGATATGGTTACCCAACGTATTCCATTGGCAGACATTGTGGAGGAGGGCTTCGAGGCGCTGCTAAACGATAAGGCCCAGGTGAAAATTATCGTCACTCCCTAGGGTTACCTTCCGGCATAGCGTAAGGCCATCTTCGGATGGCCTTTTTTGATGCGGCTTTGTCGCTACTCGGCATAGATCATTTTGCGCGTCATACCGCCATCGGCCACAAAATTTTGGCCGGTGATAAAGCCTGCCTCTTTGGCGAGCAGAAAACGGGTAAGTGCGGCAATATCCTTGGGGGTGCCAACGCGCCCCACCGGGTGCTGCTCGTGGTCAACGGCACGGTGCTCCACCGGTTGCTGGTGGCTGGGCTTTTGCCAGTCGCCAACTTCAATCCAGCCTGGGCTGATGGCGTTGACGCGAATATCAGGGCCGAGGCTGACTGCCAAGGCGTGAGTAAGGGCGACGATACCGCCTTTGCTGGCGGCGTAGGCTTCGGTATCCGGCTCGGATTGAATCGCTCGTGAAGAAGCCATCAGCACGATGCTGCCGCCGTGAGGGCGTAAATACTGCGCCCCATGTTTTGCACACAAAAAGGCGCCGGTGAGGTTGGTGTTTAAGTAGGCTTGCCACGTATTCAGTGAAAGCTGCTCTACCGGGCCATGGAAGGGGTCTGCGATGCCTGCGTTATGCACGATGCCGTTTAACTGGCCAAAATGGCTGGTGGCTTTTTCGAGGCTGCTAGCTACCTGCGCCTCATTGCTGGCATCCGCCATAAGTGTTAGCAGGTTCTCACGGCGGGGCAGCCGCTCAGCGGCCGCACTTAGGGCTTCTTCATCAATATCGGTAATGGCAACGCGGTAGCCGCCGGTGAGCAGCGTGTGGGCGATACCGAGGCCAATTCCCTGGGCACCGCCAGTGATATAGATGGTTTGAGGTGTGGTCATCACTGTTTTCCATAGTGGGGGGAGCGGCTACAAGTGGCAGCCGTATGAATGTGAAATATTGATACAACTAGCGACAGCCGATGAATTAATGCATACATTTAGACTAATTAAATCAGCTTAGCTGCACAATTCCCGATGGATTATTAGATATGCTGTTATCTAACCCGCGAGGTTTGAAAATAGTGGAAAGTGAACAGGCTCGGCTAGAGGCGCTGCACAGCCTAGCCATTTTGGACACCCCGCCAGAAGAGCGTTTTGATCGGATTACCCGGCTCGCAACGTACCTGTTTGGGGTTGATATCGCACTGGTCTCGTTGGTGGACGAACAGCGCCAGTGGTTCAAATCTCGCCAAGGCCTTGCGTTAACCCAGACCTGCCGTCAGGAGTCATTTTGTGCCCATGCTATTCAAGGGGAAGGTATTTTTGAAATAGAGGATGCCAGCAAAGACTCTCGTTTCACCGACAACCCGCTTGTGACGGTCAGCCGAGGCATCCGGTTTTACGCCGGTGTACCCTTGAACACTTCATCAGGTTTTAGGGTGGGGACACTGTGTATTATTGATACCAGCCCCCGACGGCTGGATGACGCACAGCGCCAAGCGCTGATCGATCTTGCTGCTTGTGCCGAAGAAGAGATGAATCGAAGCGGGCTCGAAAGTGAGCTTTCGAGAATGCGTGAAACACGCAGTCGCTTAGCGGAGGATGAAAAACACCAGCGCTTATTGGTGGCTGCACTCTCTTCGCTGAACGAGATTAGTACCTC
Organism: Vreelandella arctica; assembly: GCF_037070215.1. Classification (NCBI taxonomy): domain Bacteria; kingdom Pseudomonadati; phylum Pseudomonadota; class Gammaproteobacteria; order Oceanospirillales; family Halomonadaceae; genus Vreelandella; species Vreelandella arctica. Next base: position 102,086 of record NZ_JBANSN010000007.1, read on the forward strand.
AAGTGATTTAAGCTTTGCCGAGCAGCTACAAGCATTGTTGGCCCTAGGGTGTCGATATTTACAAATGCAAATCGGTATTGTCAGCCGTATCGAGAATGACCTGTTTAAGGTTGTTTCAATCCTGGCGCCACAGGATGTAACGCTAAATGCTGGCCAGTGTTTACCTTTGGCCAATACCTATTGTGATATGGCGCTAACCGCTGGCGGCTTTTTGGCCATACACAATGCAGGCCAAGAGCCTGCACAACATCATCCTTGCTATACCACGTTTGGATTAGAAGCCTATATCGGTAATGTTGTTTATGTGGATCAACAGCTGTTCGGTACCGTTAGTTTCTCTTCATTAATCCCGCGTGGGGCTGCTTTTGCAGAAACCGACAAGCTATTTTTAAAACTGCTTAGTCGGTGGATAGGTGCCTCATTAGAGCGTCAGCGCGTTGATACGTTAAAAAATGAGTTTGTATCTACCATCAGCCATGAGCTGCGTACGCCACTCACTGCCGTTTCCGGTGGGATTAAGCTAGTGCTCGGCGGTGCGACTGGTGAGTTAACAGATAAAACCCAACAGATGCTTGCTATGGCACTCAAGAGTAGTGAGCGGCTGGGTATGCTCATTAATGATCTGCTTGATATGGAAAAGCTGCTTGCTGGCCAGTTTTCGTTTGTTTTTCAACCGCATTTATTGAGTGCGTTATTAACTACCTCACTTCAGGAGAATCAGCCTTACGCGATTCAGTACGGGGTCTCCCTCAAATTGCTACCACTACCGGCGGATCGGTTAATCAAGATTGATGCGCTACGTTTTCAGCAAATCATGACTAACTTACTTTCAAATGCAGCAAAATTTTCCATGCCGGGAGACGAGATCGTTATTTACTGTGATGTGTGTGATGAAAGTACCCGCATTAATGTGAAAGACGTTGGCTGTGGTGTTCCCAATGAGTTTAGAAGCCGCATATTTCAAAAATTCTCTCAAGCAGATGCTAGTGATTGCCGAGTTAAAGGGGGAACAGGTTTGGGTCTTTCGATCAGTAAAGCATTAACTGAAAAAATGGGCGGTGACATTGGTTTTACTTCTCGTGAAGGTGAAGGCAGTACATTTCATGTCACGTTTCCTTGGGTGAAGGAAGAAAATCGTGAAATATTTTAACTCGCTAGTCTGGCCTGGTGGTTCTAGTTTTTCTGCGGGTATGTGGTTGCTAGCAGCGCTTTTAGTACTGGGCGTGGTTGGTAATATGCTGCAACTGTCCGTTTTGTTTAATGTTTATTTCTTGTTTGGGTCAGTGGCGGTGATGCTGGCTATAGCTTGGTTAGGCTCCGGCCCCGCGATTTTAGTAGCGTTGGTATCTGGGGTTTACACTTATGTTTTTTGGGAAAACCCAGTCACTGTGGCGGTGTTCGTGCTTGAGGCCGTCGTCGTCTCTTGGCTTTATCACTACAAAATTAAAAACCTTATTATCGCTAGCCTTATTTTTTGGATAGCAATTGCGGCGCCAATCGATTTTATTTTTTTTCCGTACTTGCTGGGGTGGAGTCAAGAACTAACGCTACTGGTGTTTTTAAAGCAGGCGGTGAATGGCGTGCTAAATGCCGTAATCGCCAGTGCGATTATTATTGCCTGTGGTTTATCAAAGTGGACTTGGCTGCCTACTGCCGGTGCATTGGTGAAGCTACGTCATCTACTCTTCTGTGCACTGCTTTCCGTCACGCTAATGACAGGCACTCCGCTGATTCTCTACGAAGGCCATTCTATGCGGCAGGGCCAGGAGAGTTTTGTCGATCAAACCATGGTTGCACTTGGTAATGAGCTGATTGAGCGCTTAACTGAACCAGGTGCCGAACAACGCTATATGTATCACATTGGCCGGGTTCGAGGTGGGAGTGACGTCAGTATTGGCTTATTAAGTGCGAGTGATGAGCTAATTAGCCAAGTAGGTAACCTTAACTCTTTAACACTTGAGCCTGGCGATGAGTTACTGCCGGTTAACCAGCGAATCATGATGTGGCTACCCGGCGGCTTGGAAAACCCGGCGGTTCGTTTTGCGCAAGGCCAGTACACTTTGCGCATGCCCGCACAAGGGGTTGACGGTGTCGACCAAATTATATTGGAAACCTCTGCATTGCCGACCGTACGAGCGATGGAGGCGTACCGCACGGTACTGTTCTTGATGTTATCTGGGGTTATAGGCTTGGGGATTTTAGTGGCGGAGCTGTTAAGCCGTATGATTACCAAGCCCCTGACACGCCTTGGCAAAAGCGGTCAAACCTTAAGCCATACGATTGGAAACGGCGAAACGCCCCAGTTACCCCGTAGTCGTATCGTTGAGTTTCAGCAGCTTTCTGATTTACTTGGGGATATGTCCGTTGAGTTGGCTGGGGCGTTTAAGCGCCTGCGCCATACCCAAAGCAACCTAGAACAAGAAGTGGAACAGCGCACGAGAGCGCTTGCCAGTAGCAACGATTTGCTTAGCTCAGTACTCAATGCCGCAGAAGATTTTGCCATTATTGCGACCGATACCCAGGGAACAGTGATGCTGTTCAATAAAGGCGCTGAGAATATGCTGGGTTTCGCGGCGAAGGATGTGGTTGGCCAACATACACCGATGCTCTTTCACGATGCAGATGAAATTGAGCAGCGTCTGAATGAATTAAACCTTGGCGCAGGTCGCTCATCCTCACCGTTTGAGCTCTTCAAGCATTTAGCTTTGATGGATAAGCGCGAAGCAAAGGAGTGGGTATATGTCACACGTTCAGGAAAACGTCTACCCATAAAGCTTGTTATCACTACGATCCAGGATCAGCAAGGAAACATCACCGGTTACCTGGGCGTTGCTGAAGATATTTCAGAATCCAAGCGCATCGAGCAGATGAAGAATGAATTTATCGCCACGGTAAGTCATGAGTTACGTACGCCCTTAACCTCCATTTCAGGAGCATTGGGAATGGTGTCTGCGGGAGCGCTGGGCAGCGTGCCTGATAAAGTTATGCAGATGGTAAGCATCGCCCATAAAAATAGTCAGCGCTTAACGCATTTGATCAATGACCTACTGGATATTGAGAAAATAGCTGCAGGGAAATTAGCTTTTGATATGCAGTGGCAGCCATTGCAGCGCTTGCTTGAAAGCTCAATTGAAGAAAATCGTCACTACCAGCATGAGCGTCGTGTCAGTCTTAAGCTTCATAACCCTTTTCCAGAAAGCCAAGTCAGGATCGATGGTCAACGCCTTCAGCAGGTAATGGCCAATTTATTATCCAACGCAGTGAAGTTTTCGCCTGAAGGCGGCAATGTTGATATCGTAGTCGAAAAGCAGGCGCACAAAATTATCGTTAATATAAAAGACGATGGGCCAGGCATTCCTGATACGTTTAAATCTCATATTTTCAACAAGTTTGCGCAGGTAGACGCCTCTGACTCCCGTGCTAGGGGAGGGACAGGCCTAGGGTTGGCGATTACCAAAGAGCTGGTGGAGCATATGGGCGGCGAGATGGGGTTCATCTCCGAAGAGGGGCTGGGAAGCTGTTTCTGGTTTGCATTGCCTGTCCATCCTTCAGAAGTGGTTAACGCACTTGTTGATCATCAATGGAGTAAAGGCCATGTGCTCATCATAGAAGACGACCCTGGGGTTGTACGTGTTTTGCAGGAAACGCTTATTCAGGCAGGTTACCGAGTAGACACGGCTGTCAATGGCGCGATGGCGCTAGAGAAGCTAGCCCGCCACCATTACGATGCCATTACGGTAGATATTGGCTTGCCCGATATGAGTGGTTTTGATGTTATTCATTCGTTTCGCGAACAGCCAGCTATTAAACATACTCCAGTGCTGGTGGTTAGCGGCAATGTTGATGGCGCCCAAGTAGCATTAGAAGGATATTTAGAAGATGTCCCTTGGCTAGCTAAGCCGATTCAAACCCAGCAATTGCTTGCGCTGTTAAGTCAGCAAATGAAAGCGAATCAAGACCGCTTGACGCTATTACACATTGAAGATGACCAAGATTTGCATGCGGTCATTCGCATGATGTTAAGCGAGCAAGCTAACTGCGAGCAGGCTCTAAGCGTGGCCATGGCGCGTCGTTTGCTATCACAGCAGCAGTACGATGCTATTATTTTAGATATAGGGTTACCGGATGGAGAAGGCTGGGAGTTGTTAGCGCAAATTCGAAGCAGTCAGCCTAACGCTCGCCTTATTATTCTTTCTGAACAGTCAGTTAGCCAAACCGATCAACATCGCGTTGAAGCGGTGTTCCTTAAGTCACGTATTAGCCCGGCGCAACTATTAACGGCTATTCAACAACGAACTGAACGCGTACAGATGGTGGATAACGAATGAGTAGTTTAGAACGCATTTTGTATGTCGAAGACGATCCTGATATTCAAACGGTGGCAACACTTGCACTTGAGGTGGTGGGCGGGCTCAAAGTAAAGGTGTGCTCTTCTGGAGAGCAGGCGCTAAAAGAGGCAGAGGCATTTTCCCCCGATATACTACTGCTTGATGTCATGATGCCTAGTATGGATGGGCCAACAACATTAGCAGCATTGCGTAATCTACCAAGCCTTAAGACGGTACCAGCAGTGTTTATGACCGCTAAAGTCCAGCCGCACGAGGTTGATCAATTAATTGCACTAGGTGCCGAAAGCGTAATTGCCAAGCCGTTTGACCCGATGACGTTGGCAAATCAAGTCCGCCGTATTTGGGAGCAAGCGTGTGGTAAACAGTGAACAGTCGTCGCTTGAGCATAAGCTGGCGCTATTAAAGCAGAACTATCAGCAGAATTTACAGGTGGAGCTGACGTCTTTATGCCACGTATTAGCCACCTTGCAACAGCATGTTAGTGATCTATTAACAACACCGGCTGATAGCGATCACGGGTTGCTAGGGTCTTCTCCGGTGGACGTATTGGAGGATGTTTACAGGCGCCTTCACAAATTGGCAGGCTCGGCAGGTACCTTTGGATTTGACGCCATTGGCAACCAGGCACACTCGTTGGAAGCGAGCCTTAAGGGTTGGTTGGAAGAGAGCGATCGAGGCATAGATTTACAACTAATAGCCGTGATCAACAGCCAGCTTCAGGCTATGCAAGCGGAGCTGCTTCCTAGCCAGCAACCACAAGCGCGCAAGGCTGAAGCAAAACCGGATGGCTGCGTTTTTACCGCCAGGGTATGGCTTATTGAAGAGGATGCTGAACTTGGTAAGCGTATTCTGGAGCAGTTAACGAATTTTAGTTATGACGTTAGGCTATTCTCCTCAGTGCCAGAAGCATGTCAGGAAATCGGCATGGAAACGCCGGACGTCTTGATTGTCGATGCTATGTCGGGTTTTCCTCACCAGTCGCCACTGCAGGCCCTTTCTTGCCCACTGTTGTTTATCAGCGATTACGATACCTTTGATGACCGACTGCGTGCGGCTCAGCTAAATGCTTACAGTTATTTTTTAAAGCCCCTCAACATCCCTCAATTGATCAATCGTCTTGAACAATTACTGCAGGAGCGTCATGCGCAGCCTGCGCGAATTTTAGTGGTCGATGACGATCATCAGCTCGCCGCGTATTACCAGTTGGTGCTGGAAGCGGCGGGCATGGAAGCACGTATACTGGATACTCCTCGACATATCATTGAGCAATTAGGATCGTTTAGGCCGGAACTGTTGCTGATGGACGTACACATGCCGGAATGTGACGGCCCAGATTTAGCCTCAGTGGTCAGGCAGTATGATGAATGGAGCAGCCTGCCGATTGTATTTCTTTCCGCCGAAAAAGAGTTAAGCAAACAGGTTGATGCGCTTAGTCATGGTGCAGACGACTTTTTGACTAAACCTATTCTCGCCGCCCAGTTAGTCGCTTCTGTGCGTACACGCGTAGCGCGGGCGCGTACCTTGTCAGCGTTACTCAATAAGGACAGTCTGACGGGATTGCTTAAGCACGCCAGTATTAAAAGCGCCACCATCAACGAAATTGCTCGTGCCTACCGGCAGCAGTACCCAGTAGTGGTAGCGATGATAGATATTGACCATTTCAAAAAAGTTAACGATACGTACGGTCATGCGGTAGGCGATGTCGTAATTGCTTCTGTTGCCACACTCCTGCGCCAGCGTTTGCGTCAAACGGACATCATAGGTCGCTATGGGGGCGAGGAATTTTTGGTCGTTCTTCCATATTGTGAAGCAGAGGATGGGTGGAAAAAACTGGAAAATATACGGGAATATTTTTCACGTTTGCGCTTTAGACAAGGCGACATTGAGTTTGCCTGTACGCTTTCAGCGGGGATGGTATGTAGTGTCGATGTGCTAGTAGAGGAGCGAGAGAGGCTGCTTGTGATTGCAGACGAAGCACTTTACCGCGCTAAACGTGGTGGTCGGAACCAAGTGTGCCAGTAACCCTGACTCGTTTTGAAGCAATCAGTCAGCAAAATGCGCACTGTTGGTGCGTTTTGCAGTGTGCGAAAGTGCTATTTAGATATTAAATTGCCTTTTTGTTTTATAAGTTATTGTTTTTTATAATTTAAAAATATAGTGGCACGCCGTTCGCAATATAAAGAGTAAGCAGCAAATGAATAGAGCGACCAATGATTTCGCGGGTGCTTTCCCTTCTTTGCTACATCGTTGCGGTTTAGCCGCGCGATACATCGAGTGAGCTGGCGTGCTCCACCTGGGTCCCCTTCGGGGGACTTTTTTTATGCCTGAAAAACCATCAGGACTAATTTACTTATATTAATATTTCACAAGATGTTTGGAAACACTGTTTTTATACTATATACTGTATAGGATGTTGGATAGCAAGAATCGCAATCCCTAAGCGCAAGGAACGGCGCGCTGCATAAAGAGGATGACCCTGATGAGTAATATGAAACTGATTTCTGCCGCTGTAATCACTGCTGGTTTCGCACTGGCAAGCTCTGCGGCTCTCGCTTATAACGCTGGCGATGTATTTGTCCGTGGCGGCGTTGCCCAGACGGATACAGGGTCAGATAACGGCAATGTAGACGGTGACTCATTAAGTATTGATGAAGCGCGCGGATTCACCTTTGGCGCTGGCTACCTGTTTACCGACAAGGTTGGTGTTGAGCTCAACAGTTCAGAAAAGTTTGAGCACGGCATTAGCACCGCTAGCAGAGGCGATGTGGGCAGCGTCGACCGTCTCCCGGTTAATCTGTTAGTGAACTATTACCCGATGGGCGGACTGGACTCTCGCGTACAGCCTTATGTCGGCGCTGGTCTTAACTACACGCGTTTCTCCGGTGAACCGAGCGGCCTAGACATTGATGAAAGCTACGGTGCAATTGGTCAAGTGGGTGTTGATCTGGCCGTGACTGAAAATGTCATGCTCAATGGTTACGCAAGCTACGCTGACGTGAGCGCTGATATTAGCGGCGGTGGTGAAGTTGATATGGAACCCGTCACCATTGGCGGCGGTGTTACTTACCGCTTCTAATCGAGTGCTGAAACATTTTGTGGTTATCCAACGCCCGGCCTTGTGCCGGGTGTTGTTCGTTTAGGGAGCGGAAAAATAACGCATTACGTTAGATTATCAAAACCGCTTTCTGTGACCGCGATGTTATCTTCAATGCGGATGCCGCCACAGGGTGAGAGCTGATCAATTAGTAGCCAGTTGATGGGCAGTGATGTGCTACGCAGAGGGGCAAGCAGCATAGTGATAAAATAGAGACCTGGCTCTATGGTCACGACCATACCTGGACGCAGCGTACGCGTTAGCCGCAGCGCTGGGTGCTTTTCTGGGGCTGGTGCTGGCGTGCCGTCTGGGTGACGCAATCCAGCTACATCGTGTACTTGTAGCCCCAGCGAATGACCTAACCCATGAGGGCAGAAGGCTCGTGTTACGCCTTCAGCAACCGCTTGCTCTGCGGTGCCTTTGAATAAACCGTGGGCCACCAATATCTCAGCTAGCTGTTGATGCATTTGCTCATGTAGGGCAATAAAGCTAACGCCTGGTGCAACGCCTTTCACAAGCTCATCTTTTAAATCATGCATGGCTGTGATCAGTTCGCCAAACGCAACGGGGGCATCGGGGCCAGCGTAGGCGCGAGTAATATCAGCGCAGTAACCACGAAACCGTCGACCAGCATCTACTAGCAGGCTGTAACGCCGTTTAGGCGCGTTCAGGTCGTAATGCTGGTAGTGCAATACACCCGCGTGCTCATTCAAACCGATGATATTTTGGTAAGGTACGTTCGATTCGCGCTGACGACTGGCACCTAAGTAAGCCAATTGAATATCCAATTCACCGGAGGCGCCAATAAACGCTGCTTGCGCTGCTTGATGGCCCGCTATCGCTAGGCGGTTGGCTTCACGGATACAGGCGATCTCATAGGGCGTTTTAAATAGCCGTAATTCATCCAGTGAATTCACCAGCTGCTCAGGCTGACGTTCGGCTTGCATCGTCTGCTGATGACTGGCTTCGAGTTGGTCAGTATCGCCGATAATGGCAGCATTACCGATCAAGGGTGGCGTGATTTTGTCGTTGCAAAAGTGAACATCGAAGGCGGCCACCCAAGGTTCTTCGGGAAGATGAGTGGGTAAATGCCAAAAATCGGCGGGCGCATACAAGTATAGCTGTGGGCGCTTTTCTGGCTGAATAATCAGCCAGCTATGCTGTACATCGGCTAAGCCCACCCAGTGCATGAAATGGCCGTAAGTCTGAAAGGGGGGCGTATGATCATCAGCAAAATGCATGCTGGCATGACCACTGTAAATCGCTAGGCTATCAAATCCATGTTCGGTCAACATCGACGCATAGGCGCGCTGAAGGTGGGCTATGTGATCGAGTTGCAAGTTAAAAAGAGTGCTCGACATGCAAACCGTGTCCTTTCTCAATTAAGCTTTCTCAAAGACGGCTTCAAGTGCGTGGAGTGACGAGTTCACTCCAGAAACCGTCGAGTTCAGCGTGGTGGTGGCTTTGATGGCGATAGAGCCGTAGCTCCATCGGCACATCCCAACGGCTATCGCCTGCTCTTACCAGCGTACCTTGAGCAAGCTCTGCGGCCACGTTGCGCTCAGGCAACCAGCTCATGCCGTAGCCAAGCAGCACCAGCTCTTTAATGCCCGCCGCGTAGAGATTTTCACTCTGCGCCGTTAAGTAAGTGCTCTGTGGCAACCTAGCCAAATGGGCTTTAACCGCTGAGCCAAGCAAGCCGCGCTTTGGGTAAGCAAGCCAAGGTGCAGGTTGATGGCGCGACCCTGGTAGCAACGCACAAGGCTCTCCCTCTGCATTTAACCCAGTCACCGGAATCAGCCTTTCATGACCGATTACCCGGTAGGTGCAGGCACTGGTATCAATATCCAGATCGCAGCGCCCAATTGGCCAGTAGCAGATGGCAAGGTCGCACTCGGCCCGCGCTAACGCTTGAAAATAGTCGTTAGCTACCCAGCCGGTAGCCCGCAAATAGGGCTGTACGCGGTCTTGCCAGCCTGTAGAGGCAAGCCATTCAGGCAAAAAATGCGGTAATAGGCTCTGCGGCGCCGCCACCATAATACGCCGCTGCTGGCCAGCATTGATTTCACGCACCCGGTCTCGCGTAAGCCGCACTCGTTCGGTCACCTGTTCACACAGGGTTAAAAACTCCTCACCAGCGGGCGTGAGCGAGAGGGGTAGCGTTTGACGATTAATCAGCGTTACGCCCATCTCCTCTTCAAGCAACTTAATCCGCCGGGAGAAGGTGGGCTGGGTAACGTGTTGATCATCTGCTGCGCGGGAGAAGTGCCGCGTTCTGGCCAGGGCAATAAAATCTTCTAGCCAGCGAATTTCCATGCTCTACCTCTCAGCGCCTTGGCTCGCTGTATATTAACGGGGAGCCTACTCATAGGCGCCCCTCTTCAACAGCGTGGCATGCGACACGGGTTCCGTCATCCTGTGTTTGCAAAAGGGGGATCTCTTGCTTACAGCGTGCATTTGCATGCGGGCAGCGACCATGAAACACGCAGCCGCTGGGCAAATTAACCGGGGTCGGCACTTCACCGGATAAGCGAATATGCTGAGGGCGGTCATCCTTTAAGCGCGGGATCGCCGAGAGCAGCGCCTGGGTGTAAGGGTGGCGCGGCTTTTCAAACAGCGTGGCCGTCGTGGCAATTTCACACACTGTACCCAAGTACATCACCGCCACACGGGTGCCAAAATGCTCGACCACGGCTAAATCGTGAGTGATGAACAGATAGGTCAGGTTGCGCTCTTGCTGGGCTTCCATCAGCAGGTTGAGCACCTGGGCTTGAATCGAAACGTCGAGGGCAGAAATAGGCTCATCGGCGACGATGAATTCAGGGTCCACGGCCAGGGCACGGGCAATCGCGATACGCTGACGTTGACCACCCGAGAACTCGTGGCCAAAACGCTTGCCCCAGTCGGGATCAATACCCACTGAGTGCATCACTTCTTCAACTTTTTCGAGAATTTTTGGCCGCTTCCAGTCAGGGTGGTGCAGGCGCAGCGGCTCTTCCAAGGTTTGCTGAATAGTCATGCGCGGGTTAAGCGATGCATAAGGGTTCTGGAAAATCATCTGCATACGCTTGCGATACGGCAGCAACTGACGCGAGCTTAAATTATCGATACGTTGGCCATCGTAGCGAATCTCGCCTTCAGAGGGTGTCAAAAGCCCCATCACCGTACGCGCCACGGTGGACTTACCGCAGCCGGATTCGCCCACCACACACAGTGCTTCACCGCGTTTGATATCCAGATTCACGCCGTTAATAGCATGGACATACTCTTGATGCCGTACCAGCTTGCCGCCCTTGAAGCGCAGTTGATCAAGGAAATCACCCGAGAGGGAGAAGCGCTTTTTCAAATCGCGGATCTGCAGCAACGAATCAGCACTCTCTTCGTTCTGACGAGGAGTGGGCATAGGGTTTTCCGTCATGGCCTCAGCGTGCGCATTCATGAGGTTTCCTCCTTCAAACGGCGATCTTCAAGCATTTCAGCCACCATATGGCACGCCACGCGGCAATTGCCGGACTCGACAAATTCGGGCACTTGCTGGGTGCAGGCGGGGCGGGGCTGACCATCGACGCGATTGATAAAATCGCAGCGTGGGTGAAACGCGCAGCCGCTTGGCAGGTTAGAAAGCGATGGCATACTGCCACGAATCTGGTTGAGCTTTTCACCCGGCGTTGCCATCTGTGGCAAGGCGTTGATTAGCCCTTGGGTATAGGGGTGTTGCGGGTCATTAATGATTTCCCGTGTCGGCCCTTGCTCAATGACGCGTCCAGCGTACATGACCAGCATGCGCTGGGTGACCTGGCTGACCACGCCCAGGTCGTGGGTGATCAGAATAAGCCCCACATTGTGCTGCTCGCAGAGATCAAGCAGCAGCGCCATGATCTCGGCTTGAATGGTCACGTCAAGCGCCGTAGTGGGCTCGTCGGCGATAATGATGTCAGGATCGAGCAGCAGCGCAATGGCGATAATAATCCGCTGGCGCATACCGCCGGATAGCTCGTGAGGGTACTGATCCAAACGCGTTTCCGGTGAGGGAATTTGCACCTGTTGCAGCTTATCCAAGGCAATTGCGCGGGCTTCTTTGGAGGAAATACGCCGATGCGCTTTCAAACACTCAACCATTTGCTCGCCAATGGAGAGCACCGGGTTGAGCGTCATCATCGGATCTTGGAAGATCATCGAAACACGATTGCCGCGCACTTTGCGCAGGCCGCGCTCAGACATATGGTTGAGCACTTGGCCGTCAAAGTTGACGGTGCCGCCGGCAATAAAGCCTGGCTTGGAAATTAAGTTAAGCAGCGAAAAAGCCGCGACAGATTTACCTGCGCCAGATTCACCGACAATGCCCAAGCGCTCACCGCGCTCAAGGCTGAAACTAATGTCCCGCAAGGCGTGGACTTCACCCTGGCGCAGCGCAAAGCGGACATCAAGATTATTGACTTCAAGTAGTGCCATGGTGTCCTCAGCCTTTGTAGAGTCGTGGGTTCATGACATCGCGCAGCCAGTCACCAAGTAGATTGATCGACAGCACCAGCACGACCAGTACCGCACCAGGAATGAGAGTGATCCACCAGGAGCCGGACTGAATATAGTCAAAGCCTGATTTAATCAACGAGCCCAGAGATGGATGCGTTTCTGGCATCCCAAGCCCCAGAAACGACAGCGCCGCTTCAGAAATAATCGCGTTGGCAATCTGTACGGTCGAGATAACGAAGATCGGCGACATGGTGTTGGGCAACACGTGACGGAACATAATGCGCTTACTGCGCAGCCCCATTACTCGGGCAGCATCTACGTACTCTTTGTTTTTCTCTGCCAGCACCGAGGCGCGAACGGTGCGGGCATACTGTGGCCATTCGGCCAGGCCGATAATCAGGATCAGCATCATCACTGCGTATTGGCTATAGAAGGCGCTGCCCATGGTCGCTTTGACCAAAGCGCCTACCACGATAGCGACCATTAGCGTCGAGAAGGAGAGCTGAATATCCGCTAGCCGCATCAATATAGTATCGACACGCCCGCCAAGATAGCCCGCCATCAGGCCGAAAGTGACCCCTAGCAGCGCTTGCAAAATGACCGCGCCAAAGCCGATCAGTAGCGAGACGCGTGTGCCGTACAGCACAATTGACCATAAATCACGGCCTTGGGCATCGGTGCCCAAGGCATAGCGCTCATCGGCGCCGTCAATCCAGAAGGGCGGCAGTTCAGATGACATGATGTCAATCTGAGCAAGGTCGTAAGGATTGGTTGGCGCCAACAGCGGGGAGGCAAAGGCAGCGATAACCATGCAAATAAACACGGCCAGACAGAGCTGTGCGGTGCGGTCACGCTTGAAGCTGTACCACATATAGGAGTCGCGCACGCGCTCCCAGCGGCCGGGTGAAGCACTCGCTTGTGAAGAATTACTTGTGGTGCTCATGCGGGCTTCCCAGTCAGTTTAACGGTGGGGTTCACCAGACCGTAGATCAGATCCACAATCGTATTGGTGACGACAAAAATAACGCCGACAATCATCAGGTAGGAGACGATGAGCGGAATATCAGCGCGGTTGATCGCATCCAAAAACATCAAACCCATGCCCGGCCATTGGAAAACGGTCTCGGTCAGAATGGTGTAAGCCACCATGGTGCCGATCTGTACGCCGCCGACGGTAATCACCGGTAGCATGGTGTTTTTAAGCGCGTGAACAAAATATACGCGGCGCATAGAGATACCCTTGGCGCGGGCGTACTTAACGTACTCCGACTGCAGGACTTCCATCATTTCGGCGCGGATAAGGCGAATAAATAGCGGCAACATGATAGAGGCCAGTGAGACGGCCGGTAATACTAGATGCTGTAAGCCGTTCCAGGTGGCTAAATTGGTATCCCAGTTACCCACCACATTCACCAGATCATAGCCACGGCCAAAGGACGGCATGTTTCCTTCGGTAGAAAAGAAGGCGTTTAACCAAGCGCCCCAGCCGGTACTTTCTGGGAATAGCGTCACGGTAACGCCAATCGCGAAAATTTGAATAAGCACGATCGCGGTTAGAAACACGGGGATTGAAATACCGATGATCGATACACCCATGAATAGTCGTGAAATTGGCGATCGCGGTTTGATCGCGCTGTATACCCCGATAGGTACTGAAAACAGCACAATTATCAGTGTCGCCGCAAATACCAGCTCCAGGGTGGCGGGTAAGTGGCGAGCAATGACTTCTAACGCCGGTTCGCGGTAAAAATACGAGTAGCCAAAATCACCTTGAACGGCATTTTTAGCAAAACGCGCGTATTGCACCAGGAAGGGGTCATTTAGGCCTAAACGCTCGCGAATCTCTTCGCGTTCGCTTTCCGGCACTGATTGGCCGACCATCTGCTGTACGGGGTCACCCAGGTTGTCCTGAATGGCGAAGGCCAACACGCTGATGACAAACATCACCAAAATCGCGTGCATCAGCCGCTTGATTAAAAAGGCAATCATGGCGTACGCCACCTATGTGAAGGGTTCATCAAAGAAAGTAGGGGCATGGTTATTCAAAGTGCTTGCAGGTTCGTGCCGCCAAATAAAAGGCTTCGCTCCCTAAACGCTTAGGGAGCGAAGCATACTGGCAGTTAATATTGCAGTGACTCTTTTGGCACTATGCAATTAATGCGCGATGGACATGATTAGTCGTCGCTGCTTTTAACGACCAAGTCACCCAGGTAAGGGAAGTCGATAGCGTTCACCACCGGCTCGACCTCAACACCATCCGCCGCGGCGTAGGCAAGGTTCTGCCAGTGCAGCATGATGAAACCGACGTCTTCGTAAAGCATAGCTTCGGCTTCACGCAGCATTTCGTTGCGTTTTTCCAGATCCGTTTCGCCATCCGCTTCGGTTACTAGTGCATCAATCTCTTCGTTGCAGTAACTGCCGTAGTTGTACTGACCCGCGCCGGTTTCTTCATCGATACAGAAGGTGAGGTACTGGAAGAAGTTAGCGCTGTCTTCCGTATCGGCGTGCCAGCCGATCATTGCCATATCGGATTCGCGGGTATCGTACTCAGGCCAGTACTGGGCGAGAGGCATGGTGCGTAGATCAACTTTGATGTTGATTTGCGCCAGCATGTTGGCCACTGCTTGGGCAATCTGGGCATCGTTCACGTAGCGGTTGTTGGGGGCGATCATTTCAACACTGAAGCCCTCTTCATATCCCGCTTCTGCCATTAGCTCTTTGGCGCGTTCGATATCGTAGCGTGGCGTTAAATCAGGGTTGTGGCCTGAGTAACCCTCTGGCGAGAACTGTCCAGCCGGGTTAGCAAACCCACGCATTAAACGGTCAGCAATGCCTTCTTGATTAATAGCCAGATCAACCGCTTGGCGAACGCGGGCGTCTTGGAAGGCTTCTACGCGCTCTTCGTTCATTTGGAAGCCAATGATGCGGGTACCGTCTATCTCAATCAGATTGACGCCATCTGCTTCACGGACTCGGTCTAAATCGTTGGGCGGAACGGCATCAATAAAGTCAACGCCGCCAGAAAGCAGTGCCGCAACGCGAGAGGCGTTTTCAGCGATAGGCGTCATGACGATGTTGGATACGTTGCCTTCGCTCTCAGTGTCCCAGTAATCTTCGAAACGTTCGAAATCAACCCGAACGCCTTGGCGACGGTCAGTCACAATGAACGGGCCGGTGCCTGAAACGTTGCGTGAAGCGAAGGAGTTGCCCGCTTTGACGATTTCAGCTTTGTCGCTACCGTCGTCGGTTTCACCCGTATAGAACTCGCTATCCATCGGGAAGATGTACGTAGCAAGGTTGAGCAACAGTGGGTAAGGTTCAGTGGTAACGATCTCAACGGTGTAGTCGTCCACCGCTTCGGCACTGGCAACCGGTTCAAAAATAGCGCGGTAATCAGGGCTTTCTTTCAGGCGTTCAATCGTCCATACCACATCTTTAGCGGTGAATTCGTTACCAGAGTGGAAGGTAACGCCTTCACGCAGCGTCATGCGCATAGTGGTGTCGTCTACTTATTCCCACTCGGTGGCTAAGCGCGGCTCAAACTGGAAGTCTTTGGTCCAGCGAACAAGAGGATCAAACGCAAGGTGAGAGAAACGCAGCACGCCGCCAGAGAGTTGTTCATGTAAATCGAGCGTTTCAGGGTCGGCAGAGTAACCAATACGGAGGGTTTCAGCACTTGCCGTCATCGGCAGCAATGTCGTACCTGCAACCACTGCACCAATAACAGAAGCCAGTAGGGTTTTCTTGAACGTCATAGTTGTTCCCTTGGGTCATTGTTTATTGTTCGTTTTGCGGGCGCTTTCCCCTCGCTAAAGGACGAAAATACCCGTAAAACAGACACGGTCAGCTTTAAAGCTATCTTAATAACATAGGCTAACAACATAGAGACTGCCTGTTGCGTCATACAATCGAAATAATGACAGGCATCATTCATCTGCTACATGACGTGGCTAATAGCGGCACATTACGTGCTTGTCATTAGACGAAAGTAGTAAGAAAAAAGATACGCCAGAATAGTCGGAGAAGCCGTATGTGGAAAAAAATCATAGTCGCAGCCATGGCTTGGTACCTTCCTACCCTAGCTGTCGCCGTTGAACCAACGCCTGGAACCAATGCAGAGCAGGGCTCTGAGCATGATTTGCCACCCAACTCGGAAACGGCGGCTCAGATCAAAGGCTTGTTAGATGGTGAATTACGAGAATGGTTTATTTTGAGCCATGGCAATGATTCAAACGCATCATTTATTGAGTCAAGTGATGACCATATCACTATCGATATTACGGGATTTGTTGATGATGAGGCCTGGGAGACTCAAGAAGCGCTGTCTATTAGCCTGACGATAAACGAAGGGGAGCTGATCAGCGCCGTGGTGTTACACCCGCTGGGGGACTCGACCTCACCGCCGCTCTACACCTCTGAAGGGGGCGATGTAGAAGTAACGCTGACGCACTATGAGCGGGCCAGTCAACGAGTTCACGTGGCTGGCAAGATACAGGGCGTACTGGCGCTACAAATACAGCTGGATGAGCCTCCGAGTCAGGAAGAGACCATTGAGATTGATGTGGCGTTTGATGTGGAGGCGCAAAAAATCGAGTTTTGATACCCGAAACCGACATCTGCCCGTTTCGGGTAATACATGACGGTGTAACGCAGTTAGTTAGTCAAACTGCTTATGTAACCAGGCATTGATTGTGTCAGATTCGTACATCCACTCTTCCCGGCCATCATCATGGATAATTTTGAGGCAGGGCACTTTAACTTTTCCCCCGCCTTCCAAGAGCGCTTGCTTATGGTCAGGGTCAAGCTGGACATCGCGCAGTTCAATGTTCAATCCCAACCGCGCTATCTCTTTGCGTACCTTGATGCAAAACGGGCAGGTGCGAAATTGATACAGGGCCAGCCGCTGGCATGTCTGATCAATAGTGGCTTGCTCTTCAGGCGAGCGTTCAACTGACTTAGGCGTAGAGAGCTTTTCAGAAATCAGCATAAACGGGGCAAGCACTAAGCGAACGCCACGAAAAAAATAGCGGATTAAAATGCGCATCTAAAGGCTCCTTTCGCTGATGATTAGGCTCATGTCAGCGTGCCGAGTGGAAAGAGAGTGATGGTGAACATTGATAAACAGTGGCCGCATCCTGCAACAACTAAAAGGATTTGTCACTTGAAGGGTGTTTTGACCCCGTTAATCGCAGTTTATAGTGATGAGTAGATGAGCAAATTGAGTCAGCATGCTAGGCTATTTGGCTATTTTTACGCCATATTTTGGCTTTTTAATTAAACGTCTTTGCGAATAGTTTATTGGCGAATAACGGGGCGAAAGCCATGCATCTGCATATTATTGGTATCTGCGGCACCTTTATGGGAAGCCTAGCGCTGCTGGCGCGTGAGTTAGGTCATCAGGTAAGTGGCTCTGACCAGCATGTCTATCCGCCCATGAGTACCCAATTGGTTGATGCGGGTATTATTTTGAAAGAGGGTTACCACGCGGATAATCTCTCGCTAGCACCGGGTATTGTGCCCGACCTTGTGGTAGTCGGTAACGCTATGTCGCGCGGTAATGAAGAGGTGGAGGCACTACTTAATAGTGGCCTGCCATACACCTCCGGCGCGCAGTGGTTGGCAGAGCACGTATTGCCTGGTCGACGAGTGATTGCGGTAGCAGGTACCCATGGAAAGACGACCACTGCGAGCATACTGGCGTGGTTATTGGAAAGCGGCGGATTAACACCAGGGTTTTTGATCGGCGGCGTACCGCGTAATTTTGGTGTGTCAGCGCGTCTAGGCGATCCGCGGGCACCGTTTGTAGTGGAAGCTGACGAGTACGATACGGCGTTCTTCGATAAGCGTTCCAAGTTCGTTCACTACCGTCCGCACATCGCGATACTCAATAACCTTGAGTTTGATCACGCGGATATCTTCCCTGATCTGGCCGCGATTGAGCGCCAGTTCCATCATTTAGTGCGTACCGTGCCCAGCCAAGGCCAACTCTTGGTGGCCGATGAACAGCCCGCGCTTGAGCGTGTGCTTGCCCAGGGCGTTTGGACCCCGGTCGCTCATTTTGGTGACCAAGCCACGAGTGAATGGCAGCTTACCCTTGAGCGTGACGATGCCAGCCGTTTCCAGGTGCTTCATTGTGGTGGCGAGCCCGTCCAGGATAGCCATTCTCAAAATAACAAGGGCCAAGACGAAGATGGTGTCGTTGAATGGACCCTCACCGGTGAGCATAACGCTCGCAATGCGTTGGCAGCATTGGCGGCAGCCAACTTATGTGGGGTTGATTTAGCTCGTGGTTGTGCGGCGTTGGCGCGTTTTGAAACCCCCAGAAGGCGGCAGGAAGTGCGTGGTGAAATCAATGCGATTCAGGTTATTGATGATTTTGCCCACCATCCCACGGCAATTGCCGCCACGCTTAAAGGGTTACGCGCGGCGACAACTAAAGGGCGGCTGCTGGCAGTGATTGAGCCGCGCTCCAATACAATGCGCTTGGGCGCGCTGCGCGAACGTTTGGTTGAGAGCGTGGCTGATGCTGATAGTGTGTTTTGGTTTCAGCCCGTTGGGCTGGATTGGTCCATGGAGGAGCTAGTAGCCACTCAGGGGGCGCGTGCGCAGCTGCATAATGACATTGATACATTGGTGGCGGCGGTGGTCACGCAAGCGTCACCATTGGACCGTATTGTAGTGATGTCTAATGGTGGTTTTGAGGGCGTGCATGAGCGTTTGCTGGCCGCGTTGAAGACTGCCCATGAAGCTGCTGCAAAAGAGGGGCATGTGTGACCAATCAAACTGAACCGCTATTCAAAAAGCCAGTTACCGTCGCACTTACCGGTGCCTCTGGGGCGCAGTACGGCCTACGTCTGATTGATGTGCTGGTCGCAGCGGGGCATGAAGTGTGGGTGATGATTTCCAAAGCTGCACACATGGTGATTGCCACCGAAACGGATATCGAACTGCCAGCGCAGCCTCAGCGGTTAGCTCAGGCGCTAAGTGAGCGCAGTGGTGCCCAGCCGGGGCAGATTCGCTGCTTTGGGCGCGAAGATTGGATGGCGCCCGTGGCTTCAGGCTCCGGTGCGCCATCGGCAATGGTGGTGTGCCCGTGCTCAACGGGAACGCTTTCAGCGGTAGCCACGGGGGCTAGCAATAATCTGATTGAGCGGGCGGCCGATGTCGCGATTAAGGAGCGCCGTACGCTGGTGTTAGTGCCTCGTGAAAGTCCGTTTTCCCCCATTCATCTTGAGCACATGCTGGCATTAAGCCGCCTGGGCGTGGTCATCTTGCCAGCGGCGCCGGGGTTTTATCATCGCCCACAAGGTATTGAGGATCTAATCGATTTTATTGTGGCGCGTATCCTAAACCAGTTGGGAATCGAGCATTCGCTGATGCCTCGCTGGGGTGAGGTGGAAAGCACTGCAAACCCCTCATCAACTAAGGATAACTAATCTATGATGTCGTGGGCGACGCTCTCGGTTTTTGTACCAACGTTTTTGTTTGTCTCGCTTACCCCAGGCATGTGCATGACACTTGCTATGGTGCTGGGTATGACCCAAGGCGTTAAGCGTACGCTGTGGATGATGATTGGCGAGCTGTTCGGCGTCGGCTTGGTAGCGGCAGCAGCGGGTGCTGGGGTGGCGGCGCTAATGTTACGCCAGCCAGAACTGTTTGTGCTGTTCAAATGGGTGGGCGGCGCCTATTTAGGCTATTTGGGCATTATGATGTGGCGTTCCCGCGGACGAATGGCAATACCTAGCGAGTTGGATGCTGGCCCACCAGCCAGTCGGCTACAGCTAGCGACGCAAGGCTTTGTGACCGCGGTAGCAAACCCCAAGGGGTGGGCGTTTTTTATGGTACTACTGCCACCTTTTTTAGACAGTAATCGCCCATTGCCAGGCCAGCTCAGCCTGCTGATTGCGGTCATTTTAACCATCGAGTTCGCTAGCATGCTGGTCTACGCCACTGGGGGTAAAACGCTACGTAATGTGCTCGGCAAGAGCGGCAATGTGCGCTTACTTAACCGTATCGCTGGCACGTTGATGATAGGGG
Source organism: Vreelandella arctica (assembly GCF_037070215.1). Classification (NCBI taxonomy): domain Bacteria; kingdom Pseudomonadati; phylum Pseudomonadota; class Gammaproteobacteria; order Oceanospirillales; family Halomonadaceae; genus Vreelandella; species Vreelandella arctica. Next base: position 122,039 of record NZ_JBANSN010000007.1, read on the forward strand.
TTGGGCTCTGGCTTGCCCTTGGTTGAACAAAACGGTGTTAGTGCTTTAAACCGGCGGCAAAAAACCGATGCGGGCGCTGAGAAGTGCCAATGATGCCACGCTGAGTAGAGGCCAAGGGCATGGCCGTAGGCTTGGCCGAGGCTGCTGCTGCCAATGCAGCAGGGTTAGTGCGCAGACAACTAAGCCTAACAGCGCGCCTCCCACCAGGTCGCTAAACCAGTGCACACCCACCACCAGTCTCGATAATGCCATAGGCAGTGCAAGCGCAAGTGCACACCAATAGGCCAAAAAGCGCTTATGGCGAGGCATTTCGGCTGCAATAAACGCTGCTGTCAGACCAAATAGCACCACAGCGGTGGATGTATGCGCGCTTGGGTAGGAAAAAGAGCCCATCAGGTAGTCCGGTGTGTCAGGGCGGGCACGTCCAAACAACCCTTTGCCAATAATGTTAAGCAGCGCGACCCCTGCAAAAGCGCCGCCCCAGTGCCGTAGGGCATCCCAGCGTTTGCCTAACAGTAGCCACACCGCCCATGGCAGCGCGAACGCGATAATGCCAAAGGTGTCGCCAATTTTTGCAAAAACATTCCCTACGCTGTAAGAAATATCGCCGTGCAGCCCTGTAAACAGCCGATGAATAAAAATATCCATATCCAGTGGGCCGTTTTCGCCGATAACCATTAACGTCCAGCCCGAGAGGCTACCAAGTGCTATGACCAACAGCAGCAGGGAGGCTAATGGGACATCTCCAGATTGGCTCATCGCTAGCCAGGGACGCCGTAGCAGTGGCAGCCGACGAGCAGTACCGGCGATCATCCGGTAAAGTCGCCCATGCCGTGTGGCTTGATGGCGGCCCCATGAAAAAATAACCGCGAGAGCGACAACAATAACGGCCAGCACCAGTAACGCGGCTTCAAGGCCTGGGGGGAGATTCAAATGATGCTGCCAAGTGCGGCCTAGTAAGTAGCCGGGCAGAATATAAGCAGGTGCCCACAGCGCTGCCGAGGTTAGATTGGCCCAAATAAAAGTGCGCGGCGGCATCTGCATCATGCCTGCCACCAGGGGAATAATGGGTCTTACAGGGCCTACAAAGCGGCCGATAAAAACCGACCATATACCGTAGCGCTCAAAGAAGCGTGACCCTCTTCCCAGCCACTCGGGATGCTGAGACAGTGGCCAACGCTGGGTAACTTGATCGCGATGTCTATAGCCGAGCAAAAAGCTGATGCCGTCACCTATAACAGCCCCTATAAAGGCCGCACCAATCAGCCATGCCAAGGTAATATCCTGATGTCCTGCCATAGAGGCCGTTGAGGTGATTAACACCACGCCAGGTACTAGCAAGCCCACTAGTGCAAGCGATTCCACTAATGCAATGACCAGCACCAAGCAAAGTAGTAGTAGGGGCGATGGCGTTAATGAGAGGAGCATATCGGCTAGCGGCACATACTTCTCCGGCGACAAATGAGGGGGGGCTAACAATAAATTAAACGTTGGAGAGTGACGCGCCGCGTGCTTCCAGGCGCTTTAAATAGCGCTCAAAGCTTTCTGCTCGACTGGGTAAGCAGGCCGCAATACGTGCTTCAAGCTGGCCAGTTTCCACCAGCACGCGCTCAGAAAGAGCTCGCTGTAAGCGCTCGCGAACCAATAGTGCGCCGCTTTCACTGGTGTCTGGCAGAACCAGCCAAAACGTAGCGTTATCGGCGCGACCCAGGACATCATGGTCACGGCAGCGGCTATTCACTTCGCTACATAGTGCGCCTAATAGAGCCGTCTGGGCGCGATGGCCAAATTGCTCTGCGGCCATATCCAGCTGCGGCAAGTGCACTACTAGCACCGCTAGCTGTTGATTGAGCATGGCCGCACGCTGGAATTCGCTATTTAAGCGTTCTTTCAGCGTATCAATGTGATAGGCGTTGCAGTCGCTATCGTTTGGGTCAGTCGCCCGAAGTAAAGCACGGCGACGGGCGTGTTCCCAGCGAGGTAGCGCAAGGAGCAGCGTTAAGGCGGCATAGCCGACAATAATCGCGGGTGGCGCAGCGGCGACGGAGGGAAGCAGCCACCATAAGGGGCCAATAGCAACATTGATCAGTAACGCAGCCCACAACGGTAACAATAAAAAAGTGGCGGTAACGGGCAGGCCAAGCCAAATGGGCGATGCCCCAGGGTGGTAGTAAAAAGCACTAAGTACCACCGAGTAAGTACTGCAAAGCAATATGATGCGCGGCAGATAACTTTTCAGCCCTTGCCCGATATGCATGAGTAACGCTGACATGAGCAGCAGGGTCATGAACGTAGGGATCAGCAGGTCGCGGTAGTCACCCATGGCATATAGCCAAAGCGCATAACCCGCCATTAGCGCAATGCTGGCGGCGTAGGCGAGCGTCATCAACCGCTTGGGAATATGGTGCTCGGTCATATCGTCTCTCGTGCTCGCTCAGCCGGTAACTTACTCATCTCACATACCGATAGGGTTGCCGGTTCGATATCGATCAATTCAAGGTATTCACTCGTGATATTGTCGGGTAAATCGGCGAGCAGCAAGCTGCGTCGTTGAGTGGCTTCTTTCGGTGAACGTGCGAGAAGCAGGGTGACCAGCGTCGTACTGCTTAAACGGTACACGTTTTCAAAATCATGCGTTAATTCACACAGTTTTTGTGCGGTTGGCCAAAGTTGATGACGTTTGACGTGCAGTATAAATACTTCTGCATGAATGCCTTCACGCTCACAGCGCGTTTGTTCGCGGGCAATGTCGCGCAGTAATTGTTCACCGGCCCATAAATTGAGCCCTGGAATCAAGCGTAAGCGTTGGCGAATAGAGCCGTTCATATCAATAAGCTGCTGTGCTCTGGAGAGGGCCAGCAAGCCAAGCACGAACAGGCAGCAGAGCAGCAGAATAAATTCAGACTTTTCCAGTTGGGGCGCCACCAGAACAGAGCTAACCAATGCGGCGCTGAGGTGAAACGCCGCCACCCAATTATTTTGTGGCAGCATCAGCATGGCGGCCCAGGCCCAAATCAAAATGCTGTGCCGTTCAGGAGCAGCCGCAATTAACGCGACCAGCAGCACGCCCGGCACAAGCTGCCATGGCAACCCTCGCGAGCGTCGGTGACTGAAGTCGAGCATTAGAGCGGTAATAAATAGCCAGCCGACTGAAAGCCACAGCACGAGTGCTGCAGCGGGCGGCGTAGAGGGCGTCCAAAGCGCCAAAGCAACGGCAGCCGCTAAAAGGTTGGCACGTAGTAAGCGTATTTTGTACTTGCTTTGCATGGTGACTTACTATTCGTCCTGAATAACCAGAAATATCTGAGCAAGTGGGTGAGCGTATTATGAACAACGTACGCGACACATATTAGCGCCTTAATCATCCTCAGTATAACGTCGAAATGGCGTAACATAAGCACAAACGTAAAAACGGCTGCACAATCATGCCATTCAAAGCTATTGGGTTTATCATTTCATAACCACTGAACAGCGTACCTCGACCCTGCTTAGGGCATTATTCACTTTAGATTTTAATCTTGGTAGTTATTCTGAGCACTCGGCTTGAATACATGGCTTGAGTACTGGAATTTCATATTTGAACTTAGCACGCACGATGCCGCATGGAGACACTATGAGCGTTTCAACACCGTTCCAAGAAGAGGCCCATCAGCACCTAGCGTCTGGAGACGTGCCCGCCTATATGCAGGCGTTGGGTCAGGCGGCACGCCGCGCAGCCAGTGAGCTACGCCGGGCGGATACGGGATTGAAAAACAGTGCCCTGATGGCAATGGCGCAGCGTTTGGCAGAAGCGCGTGGGCGCATTCTAGACGCCAATGCTGAGGATTTGCAGCGTGGCCGCCAGAACGGCTTAGAGAGCGCGCTGTTAGACCGTTTAGCGCTAAACGATGCTCGAATCGACGCCATGATTGAAGGGCTTCAGCAAGTAGCGAGCTTGCCAGACCCAGTGGGCGAGATTAGTGATATGCGTTACCGGCCCAGCGGGATTCAGGTTGGCAAAATGCGCGTGCCACTAGGCGTTATTGGCATTATTTATGAGTCGCGCCCTAACGTGACGCTGGAAGCCGCTAGCCTGTGTCTAAAATCGGGTAATGCCTGTATTTTGCGTGGCGGTTCAGAAGCCAGCGCCTCAAATGCTGCGATTAGTGCCTGTATTCAAGCAGGGCTTGCGGATGTAGGTCTGCCAGCAGGTAGTGTTCAGGTGGTAGCAACCACCGACCGGGCGGCAGTAGGCGCCATGATTAGCATGCCGGAATATGTCGATGTCATTATTCCCCGTGGTGGGAAATCGCTTATTGAGCGTATTACCCGTGAGTCGCGCGTACCGGTTATCAAACACCTTGACGGGGTTTGTCATGTTTATATCGATACCACCGCTGACCCTGCCAAGGCCTTAGCCATCGCCGTCAATGCGAAAACCCATCGCTACGGCACTTGTAACACCATGGAGACACTGCTGGTCGATGCGCCGATTGCTGATTTACTGTTACCCGAGCTAGCACGTGCCTATGCTGAACATGAGGTGGAACTGCGTGGTTGTGAGCGTACTCAGGCACTGTTACCTCAGGCTATCGCAGCCGATGAGGCGGATTGGTACGCTGAGTACTTAGCCCCGGTCCTGGCGATTAAAGTGGTCGATGGGGTTGATGAAGCGATCGCCCATATCGAACAGTACGGCTCACACCACACCGACGCGATTGTGACCCAAGATTATTCACTGGCGCGACGCTTTATGGCGGAAGTGGATTCGAGCTCGGTCATCGTTAATGCCTCGACTCGCTTTGCTGACGGTTTTGAGTATGGCTTGGGCGCTGAGATTGGGATTTCAACCGACAAGCTGCATGCCCGCGGGCCGGTAGGGTTAGAGGGCTTAACCACCCAGAAGTACGTCGTATTCGGTGATGGCCAAGTGCGTGAATAAGGGGGTGGTGTGAGTCTAAAGTTTCAGCGTATCGGAATGTTGGGGGGCACTTTTGACCCCATTCACTTGGGGCATTTACGCAGTGCTGTGGAGTTGCATGAGGCGCTGTCGCTTGATCAGCTACATATGATACCTGCTCAGCAGCCCCCTTTACGGGATCAGCCCCAGGTGTCAGCGCGGCAGCGGTTGGCGCTCTTAAAGGCAGGTATCGGTGACACGCCTGGCTTGTTGGCTGATGATCGTGAGCTGATGCGTGACGGCCCCTCCTACAGCACCGATACGCTTGCCGAGCTGCGTGCGGAGTATGGTGAGCATGCGCGCTTGGTCATGGCGATTGGTTTCGATGCTTTTTTGCGGCTTACACAATGGCATCAACCGGCGCGCATATTTGAGTTTGCCCATTTGGTGGTTATTGCTCGTCCAGGCTATGGCGATCCATTGCCAGCACCATTAATGGAACTGGTAGAGCATCGGGTAGTCGATAGCGTAGAAGAATTAATGCAGCGGTCATGTGGGGGCTTTTTGTCGCTTGAATTGCCATCGTTAATGGCCATTTCAGCGACCTATATTCGAAAGCGGCTAGAAGCGGGTAAAAGCGTGCGCTATTTGGTGCCGCCCCCCGTTGAACAGGCTATTGCGCACTACGGACTTTACCAGCAGTGTGAATAGCGCTGGCAGTCGTCAAATAAGCCGTTACAATGGCCGGCTTTATTGACCGATTACCCCATGAGGTTGTCTTTAGGAGTCATGCACATCGATACATTGAAAACTCTAGCGGTTGACGCGCTAGAAGAACTGAAAGCACGCGACATTACGCAGTTAGATGTTGCTAAATTAACCGAGGTCACCGACCTCATGTTGATTGCCAGTGGTACGTCGACCCGTCACGTTGCTGCTCTGGCGCAAAACGTAGTGGAAAAAGCCAAGGCTGCAGGACTTGGCCCTTTGGGCGTGGAAGGTGGTGATAACGCCGACTGGGTGCTGGTCGACCTGGGTGACATTGTGGTTCACGTCATGATGCCTGAGGCGCGCACGCTCTATGATTTGGAGCGGCTATGGGCCGATCTGCCGACGGATTCGGGCGCGATTGGTGAGTCGCTTGAGCGCTTTCAAGAGCGAGCCGGCATGTCATGAAAATCCGGCTGTTAGCGGTGGGAAGCAAAATGCCTGGGTGGGTAGAAGAGGGCGTGGAGACCTACCGTAAGCGGCTTCCGAGAGATTTCAATCTCGAGATCGAAGAAATTACCCTCGGCCAACGTGGCAAAAATGCAGATATCGCGAAAGCGCGCGCCCAGGAGGCGCAGCGTATTCGCGATAAGTTGCGTGGCGACGAATACGTGGTAGCACTGGAAGTGAAAGGTAAGCCATGGACCACCGAGCAGTTGGCACAAGAAGCTGACGCTTGGCGCATGGCTGGGCGGGATATTGCTTTGCTTGTAGGTGGGCCAGACGGGCTTGAGCCTTCGCTCTCAGCCGCGGCCGACAAAACCTGGTCAATCTCTCCACTGACGCTACCACATCCACTGGTACGAATTATGCTGGCCGAGCAGCTCTACCGTGCCTGGACACTATTAGTGGGTCACCCTTATCACCGTTAACGGCTGAATGGTAAGCCATTACTGTTTGTGTCCTGTTGCGCCCTTTGTTTGTTTTGAGAGTCTTCGTTGCCATGCTCAAGCGCCCCAACACGCTAAAAAACTCCGAGCAAGAACTGCGTATTTTTCGTGTTAGAGCGCTGCTCGCCGTGTTGGTGGTGTTGACCCTGGCCAGCTTGCTAACGGGGCGGCTAATTTATTTACAGATCGTCCAGCACGATATGTATAGCACGCGCTCTGAAAATAACCGGGTTCGCGTCGAACCGCTGCCGCCTAATCGGGGGTTAATTTACGATCGTAATGGCGTACTGTTAGCCGAAAACCGTCCAACCTATAACCTGACCCTCGTCCGCGAGCGCGTCGATAATCTGGATGAAACGCTGGCGCTGCTAGTAGAGCTTCTTGAGCTACCTGAAGAAGAGATTGAAGCGTTTAACGTGCGCTCACGCCAGCGTCAACGACCTTTCCAGCCAGCGCTGCTTACCAGTGATCTAAGCGAAGACCAAATTGCCCGTTTGGCAGTTAACCGCCACCGATTGCCAGGGGTGGAGATAGAGGCACAGCCGCTGCGGTTTTATCCGGATGCCGAAATAATGGCCCATGCGCTAGGTTACGTTGGTCGTATTAATGTTGAAGAGATGGAAACGCTGGATGCAGGCCGTTACGCGGGTACTCACTTTATCGGTAAAACCGGCATTGAACGTTTTTACGAAGAAGAACTTCACGGTGAGGCGGGTTTACGCAAAGTGGAAACGAACGCCCGCGGAAGAGTGCTACGAGAGCTAGGGCGCACTGACCCGGTGCCTGGGAAGAATTTAACATTGACGCTGGATAAGTCCCTCCAAATGTTGGCTTATGAATTGTTAGATGGTCGTCGCGGTTCTATCGTCGCTATTGTGCCAGCTACGGGTGAGATTCTTGCTATGGTCTCGACACCGGGTTTTGACAGTAATCAATTTGTCACCGGCATTGATGTGGCTTCTTATCGTGGTTTGCAGGAGGATCTCGATTTACCGCTCTTTAACCGTGCTATCCGTGGCCATTATCCTCCTGGCTCTACTATTAAGCCCTTTCTAGCGCTGGCCGGGTTGGTGAAAGGCGTCATTACCCCTGATAGCACGATTAATGACCCCGGTTATTATCAGTTACCCAACGACTCCCGCCGTTACCGCAACTGGTTGCGCTGGGGGCACGGTCGTGTCGATATGGAGCGTTCCCTGGCTGTTTCCAATAACACTTACTACTACACCTTGGCACATGATTTAGGTATCGATAATCTCCATGAACAGATGAGTAATTTTGGTTTTGGTCAGCGTGTCGCCCATGACGTGCAAGGAGAAAGCAGCGCATTGATGCCCTCGCGTGATTGGAAACGAGGACGCTTTAACCAGCCTTGGTATCCCGGTGAGACCCTTTCCGTGGGGATTGGGCAAGGCTACTGGCAGGTGACGCCTTTGCAGCTAGCCAGCGCCACTGCAACGCTGGCCAATCGCGGCCACTGGGTGAAGCCGCGCTTGGCGCGTCAGATTGGCGATTCCCCTGTCCCCCGTGACCTGCCCGATACCTTGGATGACATTCAGTTAGCCAATGATAACTGGTGGAACCGGGTGTTCAGCGGTATGGAGAAGGTGATTAGTGGCACCGAAGGGACAGCGCGTCGAACTGGCGTGGGCCTTGAGTACCGCATGGGCGGCAAGTCAGGCACTGCACAGGTGTTTTCGCTGGGCCAGGACCAACGCTATAACGCTGATGAGTTAGCGGAGCGGCTCCGTGACCACGCGCTGTTTATGGCCTTTGCACCGCTGGAAGACCCTCAGATTGCGGTATCCGTTATTGTTGAAAACGCAGGCGGCGGCAGTACACACGCGGCTCATTTGGCGCGTGCTATGACGGATGCCTGGTTACTTGAGGATGAAGCGCCGGACGTAGAAGAAGTACGCGAAGTGTTAGAAGAAGATAACGCCAACGTGGAGGGTAACTAACCCATGCCTTGGCATTATCTAGCGCGTTCTATGCGTGGTTACCCTGTTCGCCCGCCCGAAAGCGGCATCGCCCGGCGTAAAAGTATTTGGGAGCGAATCCATCTAGACCCCTGGCTGCTTGGCTTGCTACTGGTATTGATGGGCAGTGGTTTGATCGTTCTTTATAGCGCTTCTGGGCAATCCATTGATGCCGTGATTGCTCAGGGCGTACGGTTTTGCATCGCTCTGGTGGTAATGGTGATCATTGCCCAGTTTTCACCTTCAACTTTTTTGCGCTTCGCTCCGCTAGCCTATGGCATCGGGGTTGCCATGCTGGTTGCCGTTGATGTATTCGGTGATGTGGGTATGGGCGCTAAGCGCTGGTTGGACATTCCTGGCGTCATACGCTTTCAACCCTCGGAAATGATGAAACTGGCAGCCCCGTTAATGGTGGCGGCCTATCTTAATCGCTGTGAGTTGCCGCCGCGTCTGCGCGATATACTGGTGTGTGGGGTTATCATTGGCGTACCCGTCGTGCTGACGGCTATTCAGCCTGACTTGGGAACCTCATTGCTAGTAGCCAGTGCTGCTCTTATCGTGGTTCTGCTGGCAGGTTTGTCGTGGCGGTTGATCGGGTTTATTACGGCGTTGGGGGCTGCCGGGGTGCCGGTGTTATGGATGAATATGCATAACTACCAGCGTCAGCGCGTGTTGACTTTTTTGAACCCTGAAAGCGACCCACTGGGTTCTGGCTGGAATATCATTCAGTCAACCACCGCCATCGGTAGCGGTGGATTGTGGGGGAAAGGGTGGCTGCAGGGTACCCAGTCCCAGTTAGAGTTTTTGCCAGAGCGGCATACGGATTTCATTATTGCCGTTTTAGGCGAAGAGTTTGGTTTAGTGGGTATGCTGGTGCTGTTGTGTCTGTATCTATTAATCGTGAGCCGTGGAGTATGGATGGCAAGCGCTGCCCAGGATACCTTTGGTCGCTTAGTCGCAGGCAGTATCATCCTCACCTTTTTTATCTATGTATTTGTCAATATGGGCATGGTGAGTGGCATTCTGCCTGTCGTGGGTGTGCCGCTACCGTTGGTTAGCTTTGGCGGCACCTCAAGCGTGACCTTGTTGGCGGGTTTCGGTATTCTCATGTCCATACATGCTCATCGTCGGCTGCTGTCGCGCTAGTAAAGTTGCCCAGCCCAAACATATAGTTCAGACGCCTGTGTTGCTCGGCAATGGAGAACTCAGGAATAGATGATTCTGGAATTAATCGTTTTGGGATAAAGAGCTCAGGAGTGGAGAGTTAATGAACAAGGTTCAAGGGAAGACGAGCCGCTATTGTTTGGCAGCCATGATGTGCTGGGTAACGCCCATATCAATTGCTGATGAGCCTTCTGAGGGTGGCCAGCAAGCTGCACCACAGCACTTTGCACCTCAGCAAAATGCTGACAGCCAAGCGCTGATGGAAGAGCTAGTTGAGCAAGGGGTGCCACAAACGTGGCTGGAAGAGGCGCTCGGGCAGGCTAATTATACTCAAAGTGTATTGGACGCTATGGAAGGGGCCGCCGAGCGACGTTTAAAGTGGCATGAGTATCGCGCTATTTTCATGACCCAGCAGCGCATTGAGGAGGGCGTTGAATTTATCGATGCGCATGCTGACGCCTTGGCGCGAGCCGAAAGTACCTATGGTGTTCCCGCTGAAATAATTACCGCTATTATTGGCGTTGAAACTTACTACGGCCGTCATAAAGGCCAGCACCGTGTATTGGATTCGCTAGCCACGCTGGCGTTTCATCACCCGGTGAGAGGCGCTTTTTTTCGGGGTGAGCTGGCAGCATTTTTACGTATAGCGTATGAGCAGCAGGTTGACCCTACTGGGCTACGCGGCTCTTATGCAGGTGCCATGGGCTATCCGCAGTTTATCCCCACCAGTTACCAAGCCTATGCAGTAGATTTTGATGACGATGGCCGTCGCGATCTGTGGGAAAACCCAGTCGATGCGATTGGTAGTGTCGCTAATTACTTTGCCGAGCATAACTGGAAACCAGGGGCTGATATTTATCACCAGGCCACTGGGCCAGACGAATTGCCTAAGGAGCTATTACAGGAACTCTCGTTTAACCAAACGGCGCCTCCTGCAGTGAGTGTTGCTCAACTTGCCGTGCATGGACTGACGCCTAATGAGTCTCTTGATAGTGAATTGTTGGTCGTGCCATTGGCACTTGAGTTCGCTGATGGCGAGATTCACTATCGGTTTGGCGAGTATAATTTTTATGTGATTACTCGCTATAACCATAGTCACCTGTATGCCATGGCTGTAGCCGAGTTGGCAGAAGAGATCGCCGCACTGCACGATAAGCTGCATGAGGACGAGGTATGAATAGCAAACTGACGATAACCAGGCGTGCTGGCGGGGTAATCGCCTTGCTGGCGCTGGTCAGTGGCTGTGCTAGCAACGATACCCAGCGTATTGATGTGCCTAGCTCGGCCAATCAAGCAGCTGCCCCCAGTTCATCGGTCGCTACGAGTGACGGTCGTTATGCCATGAGTGGAGATGCCTACCCACTTGAGCCGCCGGATGTTACCAAAGTGCCCGATGCAGAGCCGCGCGTTGAGCAGCCCTCTCGAGGCGGCAACCGCTCAACCTATGAGGTATGGGGAAAAACCTACCATGTGCTGCCCGATGCCACAGGCTATGAAAAACGTGGTACGGCCTCTTGGTACGGTGAAAAATTCCATGGCTATGCGACCTCAAATGGCGAAATTTACGACATGTATAAAATGTCGGCAGCTCACCGTTCGCTGCCCTTACCCACGTTTGCTCGGGTAACCAGCTTGGATAACGGGCAATCGGTGATTGTCAGGGTAAATGATCGCGGCCCGTTTCATAGTGACCGTGAAATAGATCTCTCGTATGCGGCAGCGGCACGATTGGGCTTTCTCGACAATGGCACCGGCTCCGTTAAAGTTGAAGCGATCAACCCGGAACAGTGGCTAGCCGAGCGTGGTCGAGGGGGAAGTGGTTCTTCCCAACAAGCAAGCACTCCAGAGCCGAGGCAAGTTGCTTCAAACGCTCCGTCGGCTGTTGCCCGGCAAACGGCGTCTAATATTTCAGTATCTAATTCCTCAGTGCCTACTGCTTCAGCGCCTGCTGCGTCCTCTCGAGAATCGGTATCTCAGCCGACGCCAAGCCAAGGCGAATCAGATGGCGAAGTTTATCTACAAATTGCCGCGTTAGGGAATCCAGAAGGCGCTCAGCAGTTACAGCAGCGTTTACAGGGGGAGCAGCCTCACGACGTGCGTATTATGAGTGATGCTGACGTCTACCGTGTGCAAGTAGGTCCGATTAGGCCGGGGCAGGAGACTCAAGCACGTGAAACGCTGCGTCAAGCAGGGTTCCCCCAGGTCTTTGTTGTGCGATAATTAGCACCCTATTTATTTCTTGTGGCGCGTTTTACGCGCCGCCTTGTTTTTAAAAAAAGCTTTACAAGTAAGCTTTCAAGTAAGTGAGACTGACGTTATGAACGTGTTTACATCCATTGGTCGCTCTGCACGGCTATGCCTTTTTGCTGCAATGGCGACGGTTGCTGTGCCTGCCAGTGCACAGCAAGTTCCTCAGCCGGTAATTCCGCAACCGCAAACCATTATTCCTGCGGCTCCCCAGTTAGCGGCAAGTTCGTGGATACTCATGGATGCCAACAGTGGCCGCATCTTGGCTGAGCATAATTCCGATGAGCGTCTGCCGCCAGCGAGTTTGACCAAGCTGATGACGGCCTATTTGGTTGAGCGTGAGCTTGATCGCGGCACTATTAATCTGACTGACATGATTAATATTAGTGAGAACGCGTGGCGTACCGGCGGCTCTAAAATGTTTATCGAAGTGGGTGATCAAGTTTCAGTAGATGACCTTCTTCATGGAATCATTATTGTGTCGGGTAACGATGCCAGTGTCGCCATGGCTGAGCATTTAGCGGGTGGAGAAACGCCCTTTGCCGATCTGATGAACCAACATGCGACTCGGCTGGGAATGAATAATACAAACTTCCAAAATGCCACGGGGTTGCCGGGGGATAATCACTACTCAACTGCCCACGATATGGCGCGCTTATCCCAGCATATTATTAATGATTACCCCGACCACTATGAAATCTACTCTCAGCGCACTTTCTCTTATGGCGGCATCGACCAGCCTAACCGTAACCGCCTGCTGTGGCGCGATCCTTCGGTCGATGGCCTAAAAACCGGCTGGACAACGGAGGCGGGTTTCTGCCTAGTCTCATCGGCTAAGCGTGATGATATGCGCTTGATTTCGGTTGTGATGGGCACCACCTCTGATGAAGCGCGTGCTCAGGAAACGCAAAAGCTGCTCAGCTATGGTTTCCGCTTTTTTGAAACCATGAAGCTCTACGAGCGTGGTGCTGTTCTGGCAACGCCGCGTGTGTGGGGTGGCGACATTAACGAATTACGTGTGGGCGTCGATGAAGAGGTCTTTATGACCTTGCCGCGTAACCGTAATGAAGAGCTGCGTGCGCGCCTTAATCTGAATCCAGATCTACAGGCCCCGATTGCTATTGGTGATGAGGTCGGCACCCTTGAAGTTCATCTGGGCGACGAGGTGGTCGGTGAACGGCGACTGGTGGCCCTGGAAAACATTGAAGAGGGCGGTCTCTTTAAGCGTTTGTTTGATCAGGTGCAGCGCTTTTTTAGTGGCCTAATCAGCAACTTTACCGACTAAATATTGATTAGGTTTAAGCCGTTGGTTTTCTTTTTTGCAATGATGGGGTTGCTATGAAAAAAGGTACGCCACAGGGACTGCGTGATTTGCGCCAACCAGCGGTTCAAGAGCCGCCTAAAATCACTTTTCCTTGTGATTACTCGTTAAAGGTCGTCGGCGATGCTGCTGAAGACTTTCCTGCTTGTGTGTGCCAGGTCATTGTGCGCCATGCGCCTGATTTCGACGCTACGACAATGCAGGTAGTTGATAGCCGTAATGGTCGTTTCCAATCGGTTCGTGTGGTGATTAGAGCGACCGGAGAGCAGCACATTAAAGAGCTGTTTGAGGCGCTAAAAGCCACCGGCCGTGTCCATATGGTGGTGTAAGCGTGAGCGACGCCGTGCCAATCAGGCTGCATTACTTAGGGCGCCAACCCTATCTTCCTGTTTGGGAGGCAATGCGTGCGCTGACCGATACGCGCGATGCCAATACCCCTGATCAGTTCTGGTTGGTCGAGCACGATCCTGTGTTTACTCAAGGGCAGGCAGGCAAGCCAGAGCATTTGCTTTTGCCCGGCGATATTCCGGTAGTGCATACGGATAGGGGCGGGCAGGTGACCTACCACGGCCCTGGGCAAGTGGTGCTGTATCCGTTGCTGGATGTACGACGAGGTAAAATTGGCGTGCGCGATTTAGTTACTGCATTGGAGAATGCGGTAATTGATGTTTTAAGCAGCTATGGGGTAAGCGCGCGTGCGCGCCCCGATGCGCCAGGGGTCTATGTCATGACAGCGGCGGGTGAGGCCAAAATTGCCTCATTAGGTCTACGTATTCGGCGTGGTGCAAGCTTTCATGGCGTGGCATTAAATGTCGATGGCGATCTAGCGCCTTTTTTACGAATTAACCCCTGCGGTTATGCAGGTATGCCCATGGTGAGGTTGGCCGATTTTACGGCACTGCCAAGTGATCATCGGGTCGGAGAGCAGTTGGCGAAAGCGCTAGCCAAACGGCTAAATCGTGAATTAGTCAGTGTAGATAGCTCGCCCCTGTAAAAAGGGAGCCACTGGCTCCCCGTTTCAGCAAACTCTATAGCGCTAGAGTTAGGCCTATCCTACGTTTAGCGCTGGAATAATGTTGGGATTCGCTTCTTGTTCCTGACCAGGAATTGCAGCGGGTGAGGCGAGCCCCAGGTTGTTCTTTTCAAACACGCGATCAGCGCGATAGCTGGAGCGCACCAGCGGGCCCGAAGGCACTTCCATAAAGCCTTTCTCCAAACCGATCACGCGGTAGCGGTCAAACTCTTCTGGCGTTACCCAGCGCTCTACCGACAAGTGATTTTTGGTTGGACGCAGATATTGACCAAGCGTGACGATATCGACACCGATTTCACGCAGATCATCAAAAGTCTGCAAAATCTCTTCGTCAGTTTCCCCCAGCCCCAGCATCAAACTGGTTTTGGTGATGATGTCAGGACGGTAGCGCTTGGCATGGGCAAGCACATCAAGCGTTTTACGATAACCGGCTCGCCGATCGCGTACACGGCCTGTTAATCGTTCAACGGTTTCAACATTTTGGGCAAATACTTGTAACCCAGAATCAACAACGCGCTCAATAGCACTCAGCTCGCCATCGAAGTCAGGCGTTAAGGCTTCCACGACTACTTCAGGCGTGCGCGCTTTAATGGCACTAATACAGTTGGCATAGTGCGATGCACCGCCATCGTCGAGATCGTCACGGTCTACCGAGGTGAGCACGATGTAACGAAGGCCCATTAACTCCACAGACTTCGCGGTGTTTTCAGGTTCTTCATGATCGAGCCAGCCTTGTGGGTTGCCGGTATCTACCGCGCAGAATCGACAGGCGCGGGTGCATACTGACCCCATAAGCATGATGGTCGCCGTACCGTTGCTCCAGCACTCGCCCATATTGGGGCAATGAGATTCAGCGCAAACGGTGCTCAGTCGGTGAGTGGCGACGTTTTTCTTGACCGCCTCAAAGCGCTCCCCTCCAGGGATCTGTGCGCGCAGCCACTTGGGCTTGCGTTCAAGAGAAGGGGCTTCTGCCTGCGCTTTGCGCTGCTTCATGCCATCCTTGATCACCGACATGCCATGTTCATTACGGAATTTTTCACCGCTAGACACGCGTTGCGGAGGGATATTGCTCATAGGGACAGAGCCTCTCTTTTGTGCGGTAGGCCAAGTACGTTTGCGGGCGTTAAGCCCTTACAAGACCTGCCAATTGATACCTGATTAATTAATACGAAGTGAATCCGATATTTCATCGTGCTAATAGCTACTAATGTAACATATCTCACTGTCAACAGGACACCGCATGACCCTAGGGCGCAAGCATTGGCAGGCAAGCGACGCCGTGGCTCGGTAACGGGCTTGAAGGCGCTTGAAAGTGGCGGCGATAATCGGGTAAGTGCTCACGGATAAAGCTTAAGAAAAGCTCTGCCACCGGTGTGGGAAAACGTTTCCGCGCATACACCGTGCACCAGGATCGGTGGATCGGGAAATCGGGAAGCCCAAGCTCAAAAAGTAACCCTTGCTCAAGTTCAAGCTGTACCGCCAAGCGGGGGAGAACGGCAACGCCTAAGTGGGCCATGACTCCGCCTTTAATTGCTTCATTGGTGCCCAGCTCAATACAGTGGGGAAGGGCGACCTGCTGATTGGCGGCCATTTGTTCAAAGGCATTGCGCACGCCAGAGCCTGGCTCGCGCATCAATACGTAGTGGCGTGCAAAGTCTGCCAGAGAGGGCTCTGGCATGGAAAGCAAGGGGTGTTCCGGCCAAACCACCGCGATTAATTCATTATCAAGAATTGGCATCACTACTAAGCGATCATCCTCTGGCACCATCGCCATAATAACGAGATCGTCCTGCTGCTCAGTCAACCGCTCTAGGGCTTGGCTGCGGTTGCATACCTTTAAGCGAACGTGCACCTCTGGGTAGTGAGCACGGAACCGGGCGAGTAAGTAAGGCACCACATATTGAGCCGAGGATACTGCCGCAATATTAAGTTCGCCGCTTATTTTGCCGTTAATGTCCGATAGGTTCATTTCCAGACGTGAAAGCTGACCAAAAATTTCTCGTGTCGAATGGGCGAGCGTGTCGGCGGCGGGAAGTGTGTGGAGCGTTTTGCCCGCGTAGTTAAAAAGCGGCTGACCCAGTGCCAGCTCAAGCTGGCGTATTTGTGCGCTCACCGCGGGCTGAGTAAGTCCCAGCTGCTCAGCTGCGCGAGAATAAGAGCGTTGCCGGTGCACCGCCTGGAAGACCTGTAGTTGCCGAAATGTAAGGCGATTGAGCAGAGTAGGGGATGACATAGCAACCTCATAGTGAACACCCTTTAATGTCGCTAGGACTAATGCCAAATACAGGCTTTATCGTCAGCGCAACGCATGCTAACACTGAATCTTTGGCGCTGCTTAAAGAGAGCTATGTCACCCCATTAGTCGTAATTATTAGGGGTAAAGATCGACGTCACGCACGTAGTGGCCTAAACTATATTGCATTGCAGCATCCTGATTGCTGCCCGGTTTGATGCCGGCGCATCATCCCAATGGGAGAACCTATGAACTTTCTCGCCAATCCTTTGCTCTCCACCAGCGCTTTTACTGACGCCTGGCTAAAGCAACAAAATGGTTCCACAGCGTTGCCAAGTAGTGAAACGATCGCTTCCTTGTTCGACCCATTTGGGTTTGGACGGGCGGCTTTCGGTTACTGGCGCGATAGCATGGAGCGTAGCGTTTTGTACCTGGACGTTATGCGCGAGCGTGGTAATCAGTACCTTGAGCATATGGAGCAAACCAAGCCCAGTGTGTTGGGGTTTGATACCGAAGTGCTGATGGATGGACGGACGCTACCGCAGCCAACTAACTATGAACTGCTGCGCGTACTGCCCCATGAAGGGACTGAAACTGACCTACAAAAACGTCCTTTTGTAGTGATCGACCCGCGAGCGGGGCATGGGCCAGGGATTGGTGGCTTTAAGCCAGACAGCGAGTTGGGGGTGGCGCTAAAAGCGGGGCATCCCTGCTACTTTATTGGTTTTTTACCTTTTCCTGAGCCGGGTCAAACCGTCGAGGATGTAGTTGATTCAGAAATTGCATTTCTACGCCATGTAATCGAGCTTCACCCCGAAACCACCGAAAAGCCAATGGTGGTGGGCAATTGCCAAGCAGGCTGGCAAATCATGATGGCGGCCGCACTAGAGCCAGATGTGTTTGGGCCGATCCTTATTGCCGGTGCGCCGCTTTCTTATTGGGCGGGCGAGCATGGTAAAGCCCCAATGCGTTATACGGGCGGTATGACCGGGGGTAGTTGGATTACGGCACTCACTAGCGATATTGGCAATGGCCTGTTTGACGGGGCGTGGCTGGTGCAGAATTTTGAGCGCCTCAACCCGGCTAATACGTACTGGAAAAAACAGTATCACCTTTACGATAACATCGATACAGAAGCGGGCCGATACCTCGACTTTGAACGCTGGTGGGGCGGTCACGTCCTGTTGGGCGGTGAAGAAATTCAATATATTGTCGATAATCTGTTTGTTGGCAATCGACTTTCTACCGCGCAGTTGGTGACTCGTGATGGGCGCCGAATCGACCTACGGAATGTGCGCTCACCGATCGTGGTGTTCTGTTCTCGTGGGGACGATATTACCCCGCCGCCGCAAGCGTTGGGCTGGATTCGTGATTTATATGAAAACACAGATGACATCATCGCCAACGAGCAAACTATCGTCTATTGCCAGCATGATACTACCGGCCACCTAGGTATATTTGTTTCGGGTAGCGTGTCGCGCAAAGAGCATACCGAATTCACTGCCAATATGGATTACATCGACGTACTACCGCCTGGGCTGTACGAAACCTCCATATCCCCGGCGGAAAAGGGCGAAGATGCTGACCTGTTCGAGCGTGATTATCTGCTCGAATTTATGCCGCGTAACTTTAAAGAGTTAGATCAGGCAGTGATGCACAAGCCTGAGGATGATCGTCGCTTTGCCACCGTGGCGCGTATATCAGAAATTAATCTGGGGCTGTATCGGATATTTATGCAGCCCTGGCTAAAAGCTATTATGACGCCGGAAGCTGCCCGCTTTATTCGTCGTATGCACCCGATCCGGCTGGGCTACAAACTGCTTTCCGACCGTAACCCGCTTTCCGTGCCGTTACCGGTAATGGCAGAAGCGGTGCGTAAAAATCGTCACCCTGTGTCTCAAGATAATCTGTTTAAAGCACTTGAAACCATGGGCTCTGACCAGTTGGTTGCAAGCCTCAATGCGGTGCGCGACTTACGCGATAGTAGCACCGAAAAAATGTTTATGGATATTTACGGCCAGCCGCTGTTGCAGGCCGCCGTGGGCCTTTATGGCGATGCTCATGTGCATCGCCGCCGCCCCGGGGCTGAGCCCGAGCACCGCCGCTTCATGGAGCAGCGTCAGGAAGCGCTGCGCGAGAAAATTACCCACGGCGGTGCGCATGAAGCGGTTATGCGCTCGCTGATCTACGTGCTCGGCGGTGCTCCAGCCACGGATGAGCGTAACTTTAAGCGGTTACGCGCCTCCCGTGCCGAGCTTGAGCCAGGCATAGAGCTGAGTGAATTTAAACGCCTAGTGCGCGAGCAGTTCTTTATCTTGAAGCTGGATCGTGAGCAAGCACTGAATGCACTGCCTATTTTGCTCAAGGGTAATAGCAACGACGATATCGATGGTTATATTAGCCATCTTGAGCACGTGTTTGCCGCCAGTGGCGAGCTTACGGAGCATGCTGCAAATCGCTTTGTTCAGATAAAGGCGCTTTTTGATCAGGCACGGACTAGCAAAAAGGAAACACCTGCTTCTCCTAACGCTGCCAAGACAAAGGCGAAAACACCAGCAAAGTCACAAACCGCCAAGACTGGTGTGGTTGGTAAAGCTGATAAAGAAGGTATTAAACCAGAAGCTACCAAACCGAAAGCTGCTAAATCAGAAGCTATCAAACCCAAGCAGGAAGCTGTTAAATCGGAAGGAGCTAGTCAGGCAAAAGCTAATGCAGAAGAAGCTAAGCCAAAAGCAGCTAAGCTAACCTCTGTTGAGTCCTCGGCTGTGCCTGACAAAGCAGAGGGAAAAGCCACTAAACCCTCTGCAACCGATGAGGAAAGCACCAAGTCAACAGTGAAATCTGACAGCGCTAACGGCGGTAGTAAGCCATCTGACAAACGCTAAAACAGTGCGTTAGCTTACAGCGCCCCCGCCTATATGGTGGGGGCGCTTTGTTTGTCTGTGTGCCTTTTGGGTTGCCGTAATGCCAGTGGCAGTCTAGTGTCTAGCTACTCTTTGTCTGAAATCTACGGATTCTTCCTACGGCTTGGTTGCTACTGGCGCTTAGCCAAGGGCTGGGGTAGGGTAGGCGCATTTTTTCATCCGTATCTTTGTTAATGGGCTGTTTCATCCCGGCGATACGGCACCGAATTTAGAGCACGTGCTAGACAGCCCGTGCATTAGGAAAGTGGAGCACTATGGGCAAGTCACTGGTCATCGTCGAGTCGCCGGCTAAAGCGAAGACGATTAACAAATATCTCGGCAACGATTTCATCGTGAAGTCGAGCGTGGGTCACATTCGTGACCTGCCGACCAGCGGCTCAGGTAAGGCAGCCTCCGACCCTAAGGAGCGCGCGCGCCAAGCCGCAGCGACACGCAAGATGTCGGCGGAAGAGAAGGTGGAATATAAGAAGCGTAAGAGCCAGGATCAGCTGATTCGGCGGATGGGCATTGACCCCAATAATGGCTGGGAAGCGCGCTATGAAGTGCTGCCAGGCAAAGAGAAAGTGGTGGCTGAGCTGAAAAAGTTGGCTGAGAAAGCCGACGCTGTCTATCTCGCAACGGATTTGGATCGCGAGGGGGAAGCCATTGCCTGGCACCTGCGTGAGACTATCGGTGGAGACGACAGTCGCTATAAGCGCGTGGTGTTTAACGAAATTACCAAAAATGCCATTCAGGACGCGTTCAAAGCGCCGGGCGCGCTAAATATTCCCCGGGTGGAAGCACAGCAAGCTAGGCGTTTCCTGGATCGCGTGGTGGGCTTTATGCTTTCGCCTTTGCTGTGGGCGAAAGTAGCACGCGGCTTATCGGCTGGCCGTGTACAGTCAGTCGCGGTACGTCTAATTGTTGAGCGCGAGCGCGAAATTCGCGCCTTTATTCCCGAAGAGTTCTGGGATGTGCATGCGGATTTGGCCTCCCCCGAGGGTGAGCTGGTGCGTTTTGCACTGGCTCGTCAGGATGGCAAAGCCTTTAGGCCCACGTCTGAAAAAGACACCCTGGCGCGCATTGAGCAGCTTAGAAAAGCCAAACTTGCGATTACTTCGCGGGAAGATAAGCCCACCAGTTCCAAGCCGACAGCGCCCTTTATTACCTCTACGCTACAGCAGGCCGCGAGTGGCCGGTTAGGGTTTTCTGTTAAGAAGACCATGACCATGGCCCAGCGTCTGTATGAAGCGGGCTATATCACCTATATGCGTACTGACTCCACCAATCTTTCAAAAGATGCAGTGGAAGGCGTGCGCACTTATATCGGCGAAGAGTTTGGCGAACGCTATCTGCCTGAAGCACCTAATCGTTACAGCAGCAAAGAGAGTGCTCAAGAAGCCCACGAAGCGATTCGCCCCTCCAGCGTTGAACGCAAAGCATCAGACCTGTCCGGCATGGAGCGCGATGCAGAGCGCCTCTACGAGCTAATCTGGCGCCAGTTTGTGGCTTGCCAGATGACGCCTGCTGAGTACCTGTCCAGCACGCTTAGCGTCGAGGTTGATGGGTATGAGCTGCGTGCTAAAGGGCGCGTGCTTAAATTTGATGGTTATACGCGGGTGATGAAGCCCAGCGGTAAAAATGAAGATCAGACCCTGCCTGACTTGCCTAAAGGCACGCCGATGGCGTTGGAAGCACTCGATCCTCAGCAGCACTTTACCAAACCTGCACCGCGTTACACCGAAGCAAGCTTGGTGAAAGAGCTTGAGAAGCAGGGGATTGGTCGTCCTTCTACCTATGCATCGATTATCTCCACGATTCAGGATCGCGGCTATGTGAAGCTTGAAAACCGCCGCTTTTATGCCGAGAAGCTTGGCGATATCGTTACCGAGCGGCTGAAAGAGTCCTTCCCTGATTTGATGGATTTCTCTTTCACTGCGCGCATGGAAGATAGTCTTGATGAAGTCGCCGAAGGCGAGCGTAACTGGCAGGCTTTGCTAGATGCTTTCTACGGCGAGTTTCGTGAAGAGCTAGCCAAGGCGGAGAGCGAAGATGGTATGCGGCCCAATCAGCCGGTGCCCACCAATATTGACTGCCCGAAATGTGGCCGCCATATGCAAATTCGCACCGCTTCCACAGGCGTGTTCCTGGGCTGTAGCGGCTACAATTTGCCGCCAAAAGAGCGCTGCAAGACCACCATCGACCTGATCCCAGGTGAAGAAGCGGTAGCGGAAGACGCGGGCGAAGAGGCCGAAACTAATGCACTGCGTGCTAAGCGTCGCTGCACCAAGTGTGGCACGGCAATGGACAACTACCTGATTGATGAAACGCGCAAACTGCACATTTGTGGCAACAGCCCTGACTGTGATGGCTACGAAGTGGAAAGCGGTAAATTCAAGATTAAGGGCTATGACGGTCCTGTGATCGAGTGCGATAAGTGTGGCTCTGAGATGCAGTTGAAATCAGGTCGCTTCGGTAAGTATTTTGGCTGCACCAATAGCGAGTGTAAAAACACTCGCAAATTATTGAAGAGTGGCGAAGTGGCACCGCCCAAAATGGATCCAATCCCGATGCCGGAGCTGGCGTGTCAAAAAGTGGACGACCATTACGTGCTGCGCGATGGCGCGAGTGGCCTATTTTTGGCGGCGAGCAAATTTCCTAAAAATCGCGAAACGCGGCCGCCGCTGGTGAAAGAGCTGAAAGCGCATGCCGAAGAGCTGCCTGAGAAGTACCATTTTATTCTCAAAGCGCCTAGCGAAGACCCCGATGGTCGCCCCGCTCAAATCCGTTATTCGCGTAAGACGAAAGAGCAGTTTGTAATGACTGACGAAGAGGGCAAAGCCACCGGCTGGAAGGCCATGTTTGAGGCTGGCAAATGGCACGTGGAGGATAAGCGCAAGTGAATGCACGCTCGCGGACCAATCAGTTACTCTACCAAGCGGAGCTGTTAGCCATTATGCCAGCGGGGGAAGATGAGCATGCCCCTTCGCGGCAGATGGCACTGGAGGAGGGCGCGTTGGCGCTCTTTGAGCTGGCGTTAGAGTCGCTTTTACGGGAAGTCACCGAGCATGCTCGCTTGCCAGAGCATCGCTGGCATGTATTGTTATCTCAGCAAGGCCCGGCTTTGGCAGAGCTACAGCGCCTGCGCGACTTAAACGCTCAGCCGGAAAGTTGGTTGAATTGGCTGACGGGTCAGCTTGAACGCCTACATAGCGATGAAGGTGCTGCGCGGCGTACTACTCATAATCCCGCTATGATTAAGGTGGATAGTCAAGCGAGTTTGCCTCAGCAATTGCTGGATAACCTTCAGGCCGCAAAGCGCGAAATAAGTGCTCTGCGTGAAACCAGCCTGGAGTGGTAAAAGGCTCGATTTTACCCGCTGGTCAAGTAAGCACCACGAAAAGGAGATCATGATGCGCTATAACCAAGTTAAAGATTTAGTCGAATGGGCGGCAGGCTTTCACGCGCGAATGGCGCGTCAATACAGCGAGGCCGCTGATAAAGCCGACAATGAACGCTTAAAAATGGGATTAGATTATCTCGCCAGCCGTGAATTGAAGATGAAAACGGGTCTTGAAGACTTGTTCCATGACGGTACGGATCATTCTGAGGTGCTGGAGACGTGGTTCGACGAGTCGAGCGAATTTCCCGAACCACCAGAACTGGATCGAATTGCGGAGCAAACCGTTACAGGCTCCATAGAAGATGCCATGAAAACAGCCACCACCGCCCATGAGCGTTTGCAGGCATTGTACAAGCATCGTGCCGCACGTTCGAGAATTGAACCCGAAGCAGAGTTCTTTGATTCGCTAGCTGAAGGGCATAATTCTGAAATACGCCACATGATGGCGAGTATGGAAGAGTTGCAGGGCGTTTAATGAGTATGTGCCACTGGCGAGTACATCATCGCTTCGGGACGACCCAAAGCGATACTATGACGAAATTACTTACGGCGGATGTGGGAATAAGGTATAACAGCCACCCTATGCGTTTAGTTGGTCAACCACAGGCTACTATGTTTCGAGAGCTGTCATGTTTTTAATCAATCGCCGTCGATTTTTAGCTATGGTGCTGAGCTTGCCAGCGGTTGCTAGCGCTGCTGTCACTGCACCTAACCAGGCTGCTCCCTCTGACCTTATCGAAACAATGCTTACGCGCGCCCATGTGCCGCGCCATAGCAATGAGCTGTGGGTACTGATTGATGATCAAGAGGCTACACTCAGTGTGTTCCGTGGTAATACGCTTTTGGAGCGCTATGCACCCATATCCCTAGGGCGTGCAGGGGCGAAGACTCAGCGCGTTCGTGGCGATAACGTGACGCCTAAGGGTGAGTTTCGTATCAATCGTTTTAATTACGAAAGCCAGTGGCGTACGTTTATGGGGATTGATTTCCCAACGCCAGCCCATGCACGCATGGCGCTTGAAAAAGGAATTTATTCCCAAACCGATTATGAAGATTACTTCGACTACTACCGACGTAACGGTCAACCACCGCAAAATACTGCCCTGGGTGGGGCGATTGGGATTCATGGCTTGGGTAGCGCGGACCCCGATATTCATGGTCGCTATCATTGGACTCAAGGGTGTGTCGCCGTTACCAACGAGCAAATTGATCGCTTGGCATCGCTAGTGGGTGTTGGCACCCGTGTAGTGATCCGTTAAGCTAATGCCGTTGAAGGAAGTTCGAGGTTTTAAACAAGTGGCTATAGACAACCGCTGTAGTCTATTATAAAACAGCGTTTGACTTGCGAGCATCGCAAAACAAGTCACTGTAAAGAACCTGCACCGCAGGTAGACAAATTTAAGCTAAGTACGTTAGTAAAGTGCGTAGCCTTATTTTTGTCATACCCTTAATGTAGTACCCAAGGACGACTCAAGGAGAACATTATGACTTTGAAAACTACTCTGAAGATGACTGCTGCTGCCGCTTCTCTGGCAATTCTTGCTGGTTGTGCTTCTACCGGCGCGCTGGAAGAAGTCCGCATGACTGCAGAATCTGCACAGGCTGACGCTGCAGAAGCACGCAGCATGGCTTCACAAGCTATGAACACTGCAAACCAAGCCCAGCGCGATGCGCAGGCTGCTCTGCAGATGTCTGAGCAGAACCGTGAAGAAATGAACCGCATGTTCCAGCGTTCCATGCAGAAGTAATTCTGCTTGGAGCTGCTGGGGAGTCAATAGGCTCTTTCAGCGGTTGCTGTATGCAAGTCGTAGTTGGTAAAGATATTAGGCAAGTAGTTTTTGCCGCTAGCTACGCAAAAAACCCCGCCTCGGCGGGGTTTTTTGTTACTGCCGTATCAGCGTATTAAGTTTCTTCTTCGCCATTAGTTGCAGCGCTGAGCTCAACTTCGTTAATCAGCTCAACAGGTTCGGGCTCTGGCGCCGGTGCTGGCGCTTGTGGGCCATGCAGGGCAATAAAGCGGCCATCGGGGGCTTCAACGGCCCGCTGTATCTGTTCGGCATCTATTTCAATGTCATTGTCAGTCAGCTCAGTGACGCGCTCTACGGCATTTAACAGAGGTTCAAAGCCTTCCACGTTCTCTTCCAGCTGCGGAAATGACTGCACAAACAGCGTGCCGTCGGAAGCCCAGCCTGCTTTAAATGGCGCATCCATCAAATTAACCTGCGTACCGCTCGGTAAGCGCTCGTAAAGCGATTTGATATCCTCAGGGTACATACGGATACAGCCGCGGCTAACGCGCATACCGACGCCATCAGGGCGGTTGGTGCCATGTATTAGATAGCTCGGCATGGCCAATAGAATCGCATGCTCGCCCAATGGGTTGTCAGGACCTGCTGGTACCACGGACGGCGCTGGTTCACCACGTTCAGCTGCTTCACGACGCATGGAGGAGGGGGGCGCCCAGGCAGGGTCTTTAACTTTAACGGTGGTGCGGGTAATGCCCACAGGCGTTGCGAACTCTTCACGCCCCACGCTGACCGGGTAGGTTTCAACGATGCCGGGTTTATCAGCAGGGTAATAGTAGAGACGTAGCTCTGAAAGGTTCACCACCACCCCTTCGCGTGGGGCAGGCGGCAGAATGTACTTAGCGGGAATCACTACCTCGGTACCCACGCCAGGCACCCACAAGCTGACATCGGGGTTGGCCATGCGAATTTCTTCATAGCCAATGTTATGACGACGGGCGATATCAATCAGCGTCTGTTTGGGGTCTTCGACCACAACCGTGTAGTTCTCACCAATAATGTCACCGCTTTCGGGTAGGCGGAAGTGACCACGAGGCAGTTCATCTTGGTCAGCAACCTGAGCGGCGCTGTCGACAGCGTCGATGCTGATTTCCTGTGGTTGCTGCTGCTCTTGGTTCTGCTCCTGCTCCTGAGCTAGCTCTTGGGGTTGGCTGTCGGCCTGCTCGGCAGCTGATTGCGCAAAAGCAGGGCTCGCCAAGCTCGCGGCTAGTAGCACTGCCAAGCTGGTGGGGCCCCAGAGGGTAAAGGTGTCGCGAATGTTCATGATCATTCCTAATATGTTAATTCACTGCTGATGCGCGTCGTTGGGCCACTGATGTTAGTCCACGAGGTGGGTTAACTAGGCATGGCTACTGGTAAGTTTGCCCCAAGCGTCACGCCGCCGCTACTTTTTGATTAAGCGTACTAAGTAGGTTTTCAAGCTGTTGAAAGCGTTTGTCGACGCTTTCCATTGATAATTCAAATCGTAAGGTGTCAGAGCCATCTAAACGATAGTGCTTTGGTGACGTCTGAATGAGGGTCACCAGGGTTAAGGGATCCACCTGGGTGCTGCTATTAAACAGTACTCTACCGCGGCTCTCGCCAGCCTCGATTTTGCTGATTCCCAGTTGCTCGGCACGGTGGCGCAGCTTGGTCTGGCGAATCAGGTTTTTCAACGGATTGGGCAGCAAGCCAAAGCGGTCAATTAGCTCAACCTGTAACTCTTTAAGTTCGCTATCGCTCTGGGTGTTGGCAATCCGCTTGTACATCACCAGGCGCTGCTGAACATCGTGAATATAATCACTTGGAATCAGCGCGGGCAGGTTGAGGTTGATTTCCACGCCGGTATTGAAGGGTGCATCAATATTGGGTGTTTTACCCGCACGAATGGCCTTCACTGCCCGGTCAAGCATCTCCATATAAAGTGTATAGCCAATGGTTTCCATCTGGCCGCTCTGTTCATCGCCCAGTAGCTCGCCTGCTCCGCGAATCTCCATGTCGTGGCTGGCCAGGGTGAAACCAGCACCTAGATCGTCCGAAGCGCTAATGGCTTCCAGGCGTTTGATGGCATCACGGGTCATCGCTTTAGGGGGCGGTGTCAGCAGGTAAGCATAGGCCTGGTGGTGGCTACGGCCAACACGGCCCCGCAACTGGTGAAGCTGTGCCAAGCCAAATTTATCGGCGCGTTCGATAATAATAGTATTGGCGCTAGGCACATCAATACCGGTTTCAATAATGGTCGAGCACACCAGCACGTTAAAACGGCGATGATAGAAATCCGACATGATGCGTTCGAGGCTGCGCTCAGGCAGTTGGCCGTGGGCAACCGCTACCCGCGCTTCAGGAATCAGCTCACGGATTTTTTCAGCACTGTTTTCGATGGTTTTGACTTCGTTATGCAGCACATACACCTGCCCGCCACGCAGTATCTCGCGTAGTAGGGCTTCTTTAATGATACTGGCATCGTGCTGCTGAACAAACGTTTTGACCGACAGCCGCCGTGCGGGCGGGGTGGCGATAATCGACAAATCGCGGATGCCGCTCATGGCCATATTTAGCGTGCGCGGAATAGGTGTCGCGGTCAGGGTCAAAATATCGACTTCTGCGCGCAGTGTTTTAAGTTTCTCTTTTTGCGCCACCCCAAAGCGGTGCTCCTCATCGATGATCAGCAAACCCATTTTGGGTAGCTCAACGCTTTTGGCGAGCAGCTTGTGGGTACCGATAACGATATCGGTTTGGCCGCTTTTAACACTCTCTAATGTTTGGGTAACCTCTTTGCCGCTGGTGAAGCGCGATATCAAGCCGATATTGACGGCAGTGTCGGCAAAACGGTCACGGAAATTTTCGAAGTGCTGGCGCGCCAATAGCGTGGTAGGCACCAGGACCACTACTTGGCGACCTGATTGCACGGCGATAAATGCAGCGCGCATGGCCACTTCGGTTTTGCCGAAGCCTACGTCCCCACATACCACGCGATCCATGGGCTGCGGCGACGTCATGTCGCTGATCACCGCTTCAATGGCTGCGTGCTGGTCGGGAGTCTCCTCGAATGGGAAGTTGCTCGCAAAGCGAACATACTCATCGCCTGGCGCTTCGTAGACCACGCCCTGTTGAGCTTCCCTGCGAGCGTAAACATCCAATAGTTCCGCGGCGGTATCGCGAATCTTCTCGGCGGCTTTGCGACGGGCTTTTTCCCACTGATCGGAACCCAGCTTATGCAGCGGCGCCAGTTCGTCACCGGCACCGCTGTAGCGGGAGATCATATGTAGGCTGTCGACCGGCACATAAAGTTTGGCGCCATCGGCGTAGGAAAGCGCCAAAAACTCGTTGGCCTGACCACCGGCCTCCAATGTTTCCAGCCCTATGTAGCGGCCAACGCCATGCGCCTGGTGAACCACTGGCGCGCCTTCGCGTAGTTCTGACAGATGGCGGACCGCAAGCTCGTTATCATCGGTAGCTTTTTCACGCCGCCTGCTCTGGCGTACCACATCGCCAAATAGCTCTGTCTCACTGATCACTGCAACGCTTGGGTTGTTCAGCCACAGGCCGCTGTCCACCAAGCCTTCGGTGATGGCATAGGTGTGATCGCTGGCTAGGAAGTCGTGAAAGCTATCGGTATGTGGGAGCGAAAGCTTAAGCGGGGCCAATATCTCTTCCAGCGCTTCGCGGCGGCCCCGTGATTCCGCTACAAACAGCACCCGGGTTTCGGCGTGAGACTTCAAAAACGCCGTAAGCTCGCCAAGTGGCTGCTTAGCGCGGGCATTAATCGACAGCGTAGGCAATGGTGCTGCTTCAGGCATATGCGCATGGCGTTGCTCGCTGTCTTCAGTTAGCTCTATGCGCGGGCGTGCTTTTATAGCCGAAAAAACATCACTGACCGGGAAAAACGCCCGGTGAGGTGGTAGCAGTGGCCGTGTAGGATCAACACCCAAGTTAACGTAGCGTGCATCAATAGACTGCCAGTGCTGTTCGGCCGCATTAAGCACACCAGGCAGTAGGGCGACCCGGGTGTCGTCGGTTAGGTGCTCAAACAGCGAAGCGGTCTGCTCAAAAAACAGCGGCAGATAGTGCTCAAGCCCCGGGGAGGGAATGCCCTTTAATGCATCGTTATAAAGCGGGCACTGGCGCGGGTCGACATCAAAGAGGGTTTCAAACTGCTCACGAAAGCAGGCGATGGCGCTACGGCTTAGCGAGTACTCGTGGGCGGGCAGCAACTCTAGCGACTCAAGTTTATCGGTTGAGCGCTGAGTGCCGGGGTCAAAGTGACGCAGTGTGTCGATCTCATCGTCAAACAGGTCGATGCGAATCGGTTCGTCCATGCCCATCGCAAAGAGGTCGATCAACGCGCCACGCATGGCGTATTCGCCGGGTTCATACACCGTTTCCACGGCGCGATAGCCCGCTCGCGAAAGCGATTCCCGGAACGTTTCGCGATTCAAACGCTCACCGGTTTTGAGCGTCATTACCCGCCCGGCGATGTACTCAACCGGCGGTAAGCGCTGCATCAGCGTATTGATCGGCACCAATACAATGCCGCGCACGCCATCTTGGAGCTGGCGCAGGGTACGTAGCCTCGCTGAGACAATGTCCTGGTGGGGCGAAAAGCTATCGTAGGGCAGCGTTTCCCAATCAGGGAAGGGTAATACGGGGACATCGCTATAAAAGTAAAGATCTTGTTCCAGGCGCTGCGCACTGGCCGTATTGGGGGTAATCACCAATAGCGGGGCGTGCTTGGCCACGCGTGAAAGAGCCAGAGCAGTCGCGCTGCCCGGTGGCGATGACCAGTAGAGCGTATCGCGAGTCCCTTGAGGCTGGGGCGGTTCGAGCAGAGAGAAAGTCGGCATAAGCAAGATATCGTTTTGCGGTGAAACGGAAAACAGATCATACACGATCACCCGTTTCAGTTAGAGTGCCGCGGCTTTAGGTAGCGGGTTAATCTGTTATGAAAGTGGTTTTGTAGTGAGATTGGCGTTTCTGTAATACCCCTACATGTTGTGCGACTATCCTTTCATTGCGACGACTGCGCTTGCCCCGGATAATAAACCGAATTATTAGTTTACGACCCCGTTTCCACTTCCTGTTTCCACTACCTGATGAGGCCGCCCGTGAGTCAGCAAGCGCTCGAAAACGTTTTTCAAGAATGGCAAGGCAACGAAGCCTTGGCGGAGCAGATGATCCCATTGGTAGGGCAGCTCTATCGTCAGAATAATGTTGTTGCCACCATGTTCGGACGCTCGCTCATCAAACGGTCAGTCATCCGTATTCTCAAAGACCACCGTTTTGTACGCAAACTGGAGGGAACTGAGCTCTCCGTTGAAGATACCTATCCGATTCTTAAAAGCATGGTTGAGTTAAACCTTGGCCCTGCGCATGTCGATGTGGGCAAGTTGGGGGTAATGTTTAAGCGCCAGGGCGGGGGCGATGTGGAAGCCTTTCTGCGCAAAGAACTGCACGAAATTATTGATGGTTATCAGCCAGGTGCCAGCACCGGTGAGCCACAAGATGTGGTGCTTTATGGTTTTGGCCGTATTGGTCGGTTATTGGCTCGGGTGATGGTTGAAAAAGCCGGTGGCGGCAACCTGCTACGCCTACGGGCTATTGTTGTACGTGGCCGTGGCGATGTGGCAAAGGACCTTGAAAAACGTGCCAGCCTGCTGCGCCGCGATTCCGTACACGGGCCGTTTGATGGCACCATCATGGTTGATGCAGAAGCGCGCACGCTAACCGTAAATGGCAATGTCATTCAGGTTATCTATGCCGATTCACCGAGTGAGATCGACTACACCACCTACGACATCAACAATGCCGTTATCGTTGATAATACCGGTATTTGGCGTGATGAAGAGGGCTTGGGCCAGCACTTGAAGTGCAAAGGTGCTGCCAAAGCGCTGCTGACCGCGCCGGGTAAAGGCGATATCAAAAATATCGTTTACGGTATTAATCACGAATCGATTGGCGATAACGATCTTATTGTTTCAGCTGCATCATGTACCACCAACGCGATCGTGCCGGTATTGAAGGTGCTTAACGATGAGTATGGTGTGGTAAACGGTCACGTTGAGACCGTGCATGCTTACACTAATGACCAAAACCTGATCGATAACTACCACAAAGGCGACCGTCGTGGCCGCAGCGCGGCGTTGAACATGGTGTTAACCGAGACGGGCGCGGCTAAAGCTGTCTCCAAAGCACTGCCTGAGCTTGAGGGTAAGCTAACCGGTAACGCAATTCGCGTGCCGATCCCCAATGTTTCCATGGCCATTCTTAACCTGACACTGGACAAAACGACTGATGCGGCTGCGCTAAACGACTACTTGCGTCGCATGTCGATTGATTCTGCTTATCAAAAGCAAATTGACTTCGTTGACTCGGCAGAAGTGGTCTCGTCGGACTTTGTAGGCAATCGTCATGCTGGCATTGTTGACGCCAAAGCGACTATCGCCAACGGTCATCATGCGGTTGTCTATATGTGGTACGACAACGAATTTGGCTATAGCTGCCAAGTCGTGCGTATTTTACAACAGATGTCTAATGTGCGGTTCTTAAAGCTGCCGCGCTAAATAGCTAAATAATAATATTGCTAAATTAGCTTCTCTGCGGGGGCTATCAAGCGAAATAATGATGCAGCGCCACCTTCGGGTGGCGTTTTTTTGTCTCTATGCCTTCCGTTTGCCAATGTATATAGCACTTTTGGAGATCATCAGGGATGTGGTCATTGGACGCGCTTATCTTTATAATACGATGGATTTTTCGGGGTGGTTCAAGTGCTGCTTGGGCCGGACTGGTAACAATCTGAGCAGAAAATAACAATTCGCTGAGCAGAAAATAAGCATTCGAACCCCATACCTTCGTATATCCGATCCAACAACTGGGCGAGACTATGATCGAAGTCAAAAAAGGCCTGGATCTCCCCATCGCGGGAGCGCCCGAGCAGCGTATTGAAGATGCGCGGCCTGTGCGCCACGTGGCAATCCTGGGTACCGACTACGTTGGCATGAAGCCGACGATGGAAGTTCAGGAAGGGGATAAGGTCAAACTAGGCCAATTGCTCTTCACCGACAAGAAAATTGATGGTGTGCGCTATACAGCGCCCGCTGCTGGTGAAGTGCTTGCAATAAACCGTGGCGAAAAACGTCGTTTACTATCTGTTGTGATCAAAGTCGACGAGACTGAGGAGGCGATTGAATTCGCTGCTCATGACCGTAATGCCTTAACGCAGCTTGAACGCCAGGTCGTTGTTGACCAACTGGTGGAGTCGGGACTCTGGACGGCGCTACGCACCCGTCCTTTCTCGCGTACACCGGCAATCGATAGCACTCCGACCGATATTTTTGTAACAGCCGTAGATACCCATCCTTTAAGCCCTGATCCTGCACTGATCATTAATGAGCAGCCGCAAGCATTTGAAGATGGCCTCAAGGTGTTAGCGCGCCTGACCGAGGGCAACGTCTTTCTTTGTACAGGGGAAAACGCCTCTATTCCGGGCGGTGAGGTGGAAGGCGTCAAAACCGAAAGCTTTGCCGGGCCGCACCCAGCCGGGCTAGTGGGTACCCATATTCATTACCTTTCTCCCGTCGCTCTGCACAAACAGGTGTGGCACATCGGCTATCAGGACGTTATCGCGTTCGGTAAGCTCTTTGTAGAAGGGAAACTGGATATGAGCCGCGTGGTTGCCATTGGTGGCCCGCGTGCTGAAAACCCTCGCTTGGTACGTACCCGTATCGGCGCTAGCACGGATGAACTCCTGGCAGAAGAAGTCATCAAACCCGATGACACCCGTGTCATTTCTGGTTCTGTATTTTCTGGCTTTACCGCGGAAGGCAAACTTACCTATCTGGGACGCTTTAGCAATCAGTTTAGTCTGATTGAAGAAGGTAATAAGCGCATCTTACTTGGGTGGCTATCACTGGGCGCAGATCGACATTCTGTCCTGGGGATCTATCTTTCCAGAATTAAAGGCTTGCGTAACTACGCACCCACCACATCAACCAATGGTTCAGAGCGCGCGATGGTGCCCGTTGGCTCATATGAAACGGTGATGCCGCTGGATATCATGCCAACTCAGTTACTGCGTTCGCTGATCGTGGGCGACATTGAGGTTGCCATGCAGCTTGGGTGTTTGGAGCTGGACGAAGAGGATCTGGCGCTGTGTACGTACGTTTGCCCCGGCAAATACGAATATGGCCCCATCCTGCGTGACAATCTCACCATGATCGAGAAAGAGGCCTGATGATGGGTATTCAACAAACACTCCAAAATATCGAGCCGCATTTCCACAAAGGCGGAAAGTACGAAAAGTTCTATCCGCTCTTTGAAGCGGTAGATACCATTTTTTATTCACCGCCAAGCGTTGCTAAAACCACCGCCCACGTGCGTGACGGTATCGACCTTAAACGCATCATGATTACCGTGTGGCTGTGTACCTTCCCAGCAATGTTCTTTGGTATGTGGAACGCGGGTTGGCAAGCAAACACGGCTATCGATGCAGGCTACGCATCAATGGGTGGCTGGCGCGAAGCAATTATGATGACATTGGCGTCAGGTCATGATGCCAGCAGCTTATGGGCTAACATTGTCCTCGGCGCGACTTACTTCTTGCCAATCTACTTAGTCACCTTTGTGGTGGGTGGTTTCTGGGAAGTGTTGTTTGCCATTAAGCGTGGTCACGAAGTTAACGAAGGGTTCTTCGTTACCTCAGTGCTATTTGCATTGATACTGCCCGCGACCATTCCGTTGTGGCAAGTTGCGCTGGGTATCACCTTTGGTGTGGTAATCGGCAAAGAGATCTTCGGTGGTACGGGTAAGAACTTCTTGAACCCCGCGCTGACTGGCCGTGCATTTCTTTATTTTGCCTACCCCGCGCAGATTTCCGGTGACGCTGTATGGGTTGCCGCTGACGGTTACACCGGTGCTACTGCACTCTCGCTGGCGTTCCAAGAGGGTATGGCCGCGTTAACGGATACTTTCAGCTGGTGGGACGCCTTCCTTGGCTTTGTTCCCGGTTCTGTGGGTGAGGTATCGACGCTTGCGATCTTTATTGGTGCTGCAGTGCTGCTGTGGACGCGGATTGCCTCGTGGCGAATCATGCTTGGCGTATTTTTGGGCATGGTGGCTACCAGCACACTCTTTAATCTCATCGGCTCCGACTCCAATGCGATGTTTGCCATGCCGTGGTACTGGCACCTGGTAATCGGTGGTTTCGCTTTCGGTATGGTGTTCATGGCCACTGACCCGGTGTCAGCATCGATGACCAACCAAGGCCGTTTGATATTTGGTGCGCTGATTGGTGTGATGACCGTATTGATTCGCGTTGTGAACCCGGCTTTCCCGGAAGGCATCATGTTGGCTATCTTATTTGCTAACCTGTTTGCACCGCTGATTGACCATTTCTTCGTCCAGGCCAACATCAAGCGTCGCGTTAAGCGAACCGGCGTACCGGCCGAGGAGACTGCCTAATGGCACAAGGTAACAACTCCATCAAGAAAGTCCTGATTGTGGCGTTTGCACTCTGTATCGTGTGCTCCGTCATTGTCTCGACTGCGGCGGTCGCACTGCGACCCGCCCAACAGCTCAACCAGGAGCTTGATCGTAAAACCAATATCTTGAACGTCGCCAAGCTGTATGAGCCTGGCATGGACGTTGAAGAGGTGTTTAGCGAAGAGATCACCGCTCGGGTCGTTGACCTGGATACCGGTGAGTATTCTGATGAGTTTGATCCTGATACCTACGATAGCTTTGAAGCTGCCCGTGACCCTGCGTCGGGTCGTACGCTATCCGGTGACCAGGACATCGCAGGTCTATCGCGGGTCGAAAACTACGCCACCGTATATTTGATTGGTGGCGAAGATGATCCGGAACAGATCGTACTCCCTATTCGTGGTCAAGGTCTGTGGGGCTTAATGCGCGGTTTCCTGGCAGTAGAGGGTGATGGCAATACGATCGTCAGTATCACCTACTATGAGCACAGTGAAACGCCAGGCCTGGGTGCTGAAGTAAACAATCCTCGCTGGCAGGCTCAGTGGGAAGGTAAAAAGATTTACGATGAAGAGGGCGACCTCTCACCGGAGATCCACCTGACCAAGGGCGGCGCTAGCGACGAATACGAAGTAGATGCGCTATCTGGCGCTACGCTTACCAGTAACGGCGTAACTAACATGCTGCAGTTCTGGTTAAGCGAAGAAGCTTTCGGTCCCTATTTGGCTAAATTCCGCAGTGGTACTGAGCCGGAAGACGCCGAAGAGACTGATACCAACTTCGAAGACGTTGAGGGGGCCTGATCATGGCGGACGTAAATGCAAAAGGCGTTTTAACCGCGCCGATTTTCCAGAACAACCCCATTGCGCTGCAAATCCTGGGGATCTGTTCGGCACTTGCGGTAACCACCAGTATGAGCGTATCGCTCGTTATGGCGCTGGCGGTTATTTTCGTAACGGCATTCTCTAATCTATTCGTATCGCTGATCAGGAATCATATTCCCTCTTCGATTCGTATCATCGTGCAGATGACCATCATTGCCTCGCTGGTAATCGTGGTAGATCAGATTTTGAAAGCGTATGCCTATGAGATGTCTAAGCAGCTTTCCGTATTCGTTGGCTTGATCATTACTAACTGTATCGTCATGGGACGTGCAGAAGGTTTTGCGATGTCCAACACGCCGGGCATGTCATTTTTAGACGGTGTTGGCAACGGCCTTGGGTATGGTTTCGTGCTTATGGTGGTTGGCTTCTTCCGTGAGCTACTCGGTTCAGGCAGCATCTTTGGTATCACTATCCTTCAGACCGTTCAAAATGGTGGTTGGTACGTTCCCAATGGCTTGCTGTTATTGCCGCCTTCAGCGTTCTTTATTATTGGTCTACTAATCTGGGTGATGCGTGCCGTTAACCCGGAACAGGTAGAAGATAATGAGTTCAAAATGAAGGAAAACACCAAGCCCAAGGAGGCCGTGTAACATGGAACATTATCTGAGTCTTTTTGTTGCTTCGGTGTTTGTTGAAAACATGGCGCTGGCTTTCTTTTTGGGGATGTGTACTTTCTTGGCAGTGTCCAAAAAAGTCTCCTCAGCGATTGGCCTGGGTATCGCGGTAATCGTTGTATTAACCGTAACGGTGCCGGTTAACAACTTAGTATTCACCTACTTGCTACAAGAAGGTGCGCTAACGTGGACTGGTATCAGTGGTGCTGAAAACATTGACCTGTCGTTCCTTGGGCTGCTCTCCTACATCGGTGTTATTGCTGCTCTCGTACAGATCATGGAGATGTTCCTTGATAAGTACGTGCCGTCGCTCTACAACGCGCTGGGTGTATTCCTGCCATTGATTACCGTTAACTGCGCCATCCTGGGTGGCGTACTGTTCATGGTAGAGCGTAGTTATAACTTTGGTGAGGCCGTGGTATATGGCTTTGGTGCAGGCACCGGCTGGGCGTTGGCCATTGCCGCCCTGGCGGGTATCCGTGAAAGGCTGAAGTACAGCGATGTGCCGAGTGGCCTTCAAGGGCTGGGCATTACTTTCATCACCGTGGGGCTAATGTCGTTGGGCTTTATGTCCTTCTCGGGCATTCAGCTTTAATCGGAGCCGGTTTTTCCCAGCGGTGTCAGACACCGCTGGGTAATAGAAACCTCCAGCAATAGGAAACCGACATGGTTGATACAACAGTCATCTTGCTCGGTGTTGTCATGTTCACGGTCATCGTTATTAGCTTAACGGCGATCATTCTGGCAGCGCGCAGCAAGCTTGTGAGTAGCGGGGACGTGACCATTGAGGTCAATGGCGACCCCGAACACACTTTGAAAACCCAGGCTGGTGGCAAGCTGCTTAATACACTTGCTGCTAACGGTATTTTTCTCTCTTCCGCCTGTGGTGGCGGTGGTTCTTGTGCCCAGTGTAAGTGCCGTGTAGAAGAGGGCGGTGGCTCTATTCTGCCCACGGAAGAGTCGCACTTCACTATGCGTGAGAAGAAAGAAGGCTGGCGCCTCTCTTGTCAGGTACCTGTGAAGCAGGACATGAAAGTCGAAGTGCCTGAAGAAGTGTTTGGGGTGAAGAAGTGGGAATGTGAAGTTATTGCCAATCCCAACGTTGCCACCTTTATCAAAGAGCTGAATCTGAAACTGCCTGAAGGCGAAGAAGTTGCCTTCCGCGCTGGTGGCTACGTTCAGCTCGTTGCTCCCCCTTATGATGTCAAATTCTCTGATTTTGATATTGAAGAGGAGTACCGGGGTGATTGGGAAAAATTTGATATGTTCAAAATTTCCCATAAGAACAACGAGGAAGTGATTCGCGCCTACTCCATGGCGAACTACCCAGATGAGAAGGGTATCCTCAAGTTCAACATCCGTATTGCGACGCCGCCTCCTGGCACTAATCATCCGCCCGGCCTGATGTCGACCTACGTCTTCAATCTTAAAGAAGGCGACAAGGTGACCGTAATGGGGCCGTTTGGTGAGTTCTTTGCTCGCGATACTGACGCCGAAATGATCTTTATCGGTGGTGGTGCGGGTATGGCGCCAATGCGTAGTCATATCTTTGATCAGTTGAAGCGCTTGAAGTCTGATCGCAAGATTACCTTCTGGTACGGTGCACGCTCTTGGCGTGAGACCTTCTATAACGAAGAGTATGACCAGTTAGCCGAAGAGTTCCCGAACTTCGAGTGGCACTTGGCGCTTTCTGATCCACAGCCGGAAGATAACTGGGAAGGGCCGACAGGCTTTATCCATAACGTACTGTACGAAAACTATCTGAAGAACCATCCGGCACCTGAAGATTGCGAGTACTACATGTGTGGTCCGC
This sequence comes from Vreelandella arctica, assembly GCF_037070215.1. NCBI lineage: Bacteria > Pseudomonadati > Pseudomonadota > Gammaproteobacteria > Oceanospirillales > Halomonadaceae > Vreelandella > Vreelandella arctica. The sequence continues at coordinate 159,428 of NZ_JBANSN010000007.1, forward strand.
CGATGATGAACGCCTCGGTAATTAAGCTACTGCTTGATATGGGCGTTGAACCAGAAAATATCCTATTGGATGATTTCGGTGGCTAATCAATCTTCATAATCGCAATGGGTTATGAAGCGAGATTACTGCGGTAACAATGAACGGGGCTGGCCTTTTGGTCAGCCCCGTTTGTGTTACTGATAGGTATTGTTAATGAGAAGTGCGCCGCGCTGATAACAACAGCCCACTGAGGTACAATAGGCTTAACAAACAAAGATTGTGAGGCACTAATCGGCCTGAATGCTGTAGATAGAGGTGATGGCCGGTTAGGTCAATAATAGAAAGCTAAGCAGTGACATGCTGGGAGGTTAATATGGCGATTTGGTTACTGGTATTCGGCTTTATGGCACTGATTATGGGTGTCATGGCCGTGGGTGTCATCATGGGTCGTAAACCTATTGCAGGTTCATGCGGTGGTTTGAATCAAATAGGCATGAAAGACGGCTGTGATATTTGTGGCGGTAAAGACGAAGTGTGCGAAGAAGAGAACCGCAAGCGTGGCAGCGAGCGGCGCCGTAGTGACGAAAGTCGCGGCGCTGACCTAGGCTATGACGCCACCCGTCGTTAATAAGCCATATAGATAACGAAGAGGCGCATGTTCATGTGAACTGCGCCTTCTTAACGTTTATGCCACAAGTGCCTGTTTGTCTTGGACTGTTTGCCTGGGACTATCAGCCTTGGATCGTTTGTCGGCGATAGTTTGACGAGAATGGGTTAACCCGAATAGGAAGGAGACGCAGAGAGTATGGCGGTTCACAATTACGATGTCGTGGTAATCGGTACAGGGCCTGCGGGTGAAAGCGCTGCCATTAACGCTGCCAAGCATGGCAAACGGGTAGCGATTATTGAAAAGCAGGCTCAAGTAGGCGGTAACTGTACTCACTGGGGCACCATTCCCTCCAAAGCGTTGCGCCATCAGGTCAAGCAGATCATGGCGTTCAACACAAACCGCATGTTCCGCGATATCGGTGAGCCGCGCTGGTTCTCCTTTCCGAAAGTGATGGAGCGTTCACGTGGCACCATCGACAAGCAGGTAGAGATGCGCACGACATTTTATGCGCGTAACCGGATTGACCTCTTCCACGGTGTTGCCCGCTTTAAAGATGAACATACGTTGATAGTTCATGACCGCCAAGAAGGCATGGAAGAGCTGGTGGCCAAAAAAATCGTCATTGCTACCGGTTCACGTCCCTATCGCCCGGCGGACATTAACTTTCGGCATCCGCGCATTTACTGCTCCGATACCATTTTGAGCCTTTCGCATACGCCACGTACCCTAGTGATTTTCGGGGCAGGGGTAATCGGTTGTGAGTACGCGTCAATCTTTTCTGGGTTAGGCGTCAAGGTTGATTTAATCAATAACCGTGACAGCCTACTGTCATTCCTGGACGATGAAATCAGCGATGCGCTCTCCTATCACTTGCGTAAGCACGGTGTGTTGGTTCGCCATAATGAAGAGTATGAGAGTGTTGAGGGCGATGAATCAGGCGTCGTCGTGCGCCTCAAGTCAGGCAAGAAAATCCGCGCGGATGCGTTTTTATGGGCCAACGGTCGTACGGGTAATACCGATAGCCTTGGGCTTGAAAACATTGGCTTGAATGCCAATGGGCGGGGCCAGCTCAGTGTTGATGAGCACTACCGCACCGAGGTGCCCCATATTTATGCAGCAGGCGATGTTATCGGTTGGCCAAGTTTGGCGAGTGCCGCCTACGATCAAGGCCTTAATTCATGCAACGAGCTGCTCGATAAAGAGTATCGCTTTGTCAGTGATGTTCCCACCGGGATTTATACCATCCCCGAAATTAGCTCGTTTGGCCCGAATGAGCGTGAGTTAACCGAAGCAAAAGTGCCCTACGAAGTAGGCAAAGCCTTTTTCAAAGATACTGCCCGAGCACAGATTACCGGTGATACCGTGGGGATGCTTAAAATACTTTTCCACCAGGACACCCTGGAAATACTCGGGATTCACTGTTTTGGCGATCAGGCGTCTGAGATTCTGCATATCGGCCAAGCGATCATGCAACAGAAGGGCGACGCCAATACGCTAAAGTATTTCGTTAACACTACTTTCAATTATCCCACCATGGCAGAAGCGTATCGGGTGGCCGCTCAAAATGGCTTGAATCGTGTTTTTTAACCTCAGCTTTCATTTCTTTCTAGTTTGGTAATACGCTGTTAGCTGATGAGAGAATGGCTGTAGTTTTTTGCTTTTTCAGCGTTTTCTGAAGCCTTGGCGATGGGTGGTAACAAGCTTTCAACACGGTTACGACCCAGCGACTTGGCTTGGTAGAGCGCTTTATCAGCAAATGAATACAGCTGCTCAAACGTAAGTGAGCCGTCATAACCCGTCGTTACGCCAATGCTAATGGTCGGGTTGGCATGTAAACTTAGGTCACCCAGCTCGCTAACTTCAATTTCTCGGCGCAGCCGATCCGCCACCTGTAGTGCATCATGGGTGGATGTGTTGGGCATTAACAAACAAAATTCTTCGCCACCAATTCTCGCTAATGTATCGGAGGGGCGACTTAGTTGACGCAGTTTTTTGCTGACCTGGCGTAGCACCTCATCGCCAGTAGGATGCCCATAGGTGTCGTTTATTTGCTTGAAGTGATCTAGATCTAACAACAGCAGGCTAAGCGGCGTTTTATCACGCTGCGCTTGAGTCAGCACTGCGAAGGCTACATTGACCAAATGGCGCCGGTTATACAGCCCAGTTAATTCATCGGTGAGCATTAACTGATGCATTACGTTGCGTTGTCGGTGTAGATGGATAACCGCCATGCAAAGCGTAATTGCCGCGCCGATTATGACTACCAGTAGCACATTGATAGCAATTGAGAGCCGCTGCATCACCAAGCTTTGTTGCGAGGATATTGTGTAGACTTCTTCCAATAGTTGGTCATAAAGCCATGCCAGGGAGCCGCCAACATTCATTGCACCACGCTGCAACGGTTCAATTAGCTCTGGATGCTGATGGACTTCACGGGCCTGCTGGTTCAGGTCAGAAAGACGATTATCAAGCTCGCTAAAATGATTAATAAGGTAGTTAACGTTAGAAGTGAGAAAGCGATTTTGCTCAATGTTGCTCTGTATGCTATTTAAATGCTGCTTGGAAGTTGAAATGAAGTGATCAATGTATTCAATATGTTCGTTGTTAGGCTGACGACTATTTCCTTCTTCCAACGCTTCTCGTAATTGAGGTGTCGCTTGCTGGGCCAGCATAATATCACTCACCAGTTTGGTGTAGTTGGCACTGGCTTTTTGACAAGTGTTGTATACATAGCTGCCCATGATTGCCGACAAGGTGCAGAAGATGACGGCGAAAAGGAATGCCAAACATCCGCGAGGCTGGCGCAAATGATGAAGAATCGTCATGACGCAATCAACGAGCTGTTAGTGATGACGTCTCTCTTTGCAAAATGTCGCAAACGAGCCAGCTCGTATAGTAAATATACACAACCATTAACAGAGCACTTACGTTTCAAAGGACAGTTCTGCATGGCACCTCTCCCGTCAATGGTTAGGTAGTCCAATGAACAACTTGAAGGCTTATCCTTATGTAACTTAAGCACTCACTCGCAAGGTATGCTATCCAACAACTTTACTAATCGCAGGATCATACTTGTGCTCGTTATTATTAGTAAATTTTATAGGTCTTTGATATTTATTGTGTATTCATGCTTTCTATGGCTAAGCGGGCTTTTTCCTGCCAGCTACCTGTCAGCGAGGCGGCCTGTTCCAACGCTTTTCGAGCAGCGACGGGTTCTTCTTGCTGAAGCAGTAAAAGGCCTAGATTTAGCCAGGCAGCGCCCATTTTTTCATCAAGCTTCGTTGCTCGTTCAAAGGCGTTGCGAGCTTTCTCTGGTTGTTGGTCAGCGTACAGCGCGTTGCCTAGCGCAAATTGTCCGATAGCATTGGTAGGGTGGTGCTCGATAAATGCTTGCCAGCTTGATAATGCAGCCTGGGGGCCGTTCGTTTCTTCGTAGGCACTGATGGCTTCAAGGGCATTACGGGCGGTGATACCCGCAGGTAGCGTGCCGGGCTCGGCAACGACAAATCCCCAGCGTTCAGTGCGCGCCCAGGTGGCGTCGAAACGGCTAAACGACATCGTATGGCGTTCAATTTCGCCACTGCGCAGAATAAGCGTTTCACTAGGCAGGTCGTAGCCAATGGCCACCGCGTAGTGCCACATCGGGTAGATAGGGAGTGATAAGTTTTGCATCACCACCACCGGATCGCCTGCTGCCAGATGGCCTAACAGCGCATCCATGGTGCCTCGAATGGGATAAGCGAGTTGATCATAGCGTCGCACAGTCGCCAGCATTTCTGGCTGTACGCTGCCGTCGCGTTCAGGCAAGAACACCTGGGGGATCAGTTGCTCAACGTCTGTTTCGACATCCTGATGGTTGAGAACCATCGCCAGCGTGGCAGGGCCGCACTGAAACTCCGTTTGGGCGTAAAACGGTACGCTGGTGATTTCTGCATGGGGCGGAAGCGCTTGATAGGTACTTTGTAGCAGTACCGGGTTTCGTGCGCAGCCGCTCAGCAGTAGCAACATAATAAAAACGCCCGCGAAGCGGGCGTTAGAAAACGTGTTATTCAAAAACACGCTATTCAAAGACTTAGGGGTCATGAGCTGCCTATCAACGCGTAAACGGATAAACGTCGGTCAGGCCGAGAATATCGGTAATCAACAGAATGATAAAGACGGCAAAGAGGGCACCGATAACGCCACCACCGGCACCGGCAGGCATCATCTCGAGCTGGTCAGCCATTTGCTTTGCTTCAGAATCGCTTAAGGCAGCAACGCGGGCATCTACTTCGTTCAGGTCAACACCCTGTTTTAGCAGTTGATCCTGCACATCGGCGCGGGCCAGGACCTCGTTAATACGCTCACGGTCAGCGCCAGCACGATCAGCTGACAAAACAGATTGGGTAGAGACTAAATCAATGGATTGAGGCGCAGTGGGAGCTGCTGCAACGGGTAGGCTGGTAATAACAAGCGCCGCAATCAGGAGGGTGGAGAGGTATGCACGCAATGTTTTCATCGTCTTCTTCCTTATAGACTAGTCGGGGGGTGTGGAGTGAGTATAGAAACAATTGGTTCAATTTTTAAGTCTAATGTGCAAAGTACTAATTATTTGCACTAATGCGATAGGTCCAGGCGGATTCAGAAAGCAGCCCACGACCACCGGCCATGGTCATTGCCAAATCATTTAGGCCTGGCCACAGCGGTATTGTTGCAGCGCCTTTAACGGCTAAATCGAGCCGCTGTGCCATTAACAGCAATTTATGCAGGCGCTTCATTGGCAGGCGGCCAATCGCTTTTTGATAGGCCGGACGTCGCTTATCAAAAATCATCGGCTTTTGGCTTTTGCAGGCATGTTCAAAGCTTTGCCCTTGATCCAGATGCTGATGCAGCGAGAGGAGAGTGCGCAGCTCCCGGGTCAGTGACCAAAGCACGATGGGGGCCTCGACCCCTTCACTACGCAATCCATTGACGATACGCGATGCGCGGCTAGGTTCGCCTTTTAGGCAGGCATCGGCCAAATTGAAAACATCGAAGCGTGTGCTGTCTTCAACGCCTTGGGCAATGCTTTCCACATTCAAGCGCGTGCCCTGCGGGTGAATCAGCGCTAGTTTCTGCAGCTCCTGGTCGGCGGCCAGTAGGTTACCCTCTGTGCGCTCACCCAGCAGGCGAGCTGCATCAAGGTCAATTTGTAAGCCGTGGAGTGAAGCGCGATCCCTCAGCCAGTAACCCAACCGGGAAACATCGACAGGCCAGACCGGTACGAATAACCCTTGCTTATCCAGCGTTTTGAACCATGCACTTTTCTGCTGCTTGGCGTCTAATTTGCCCATACTGATAAGCAAGATATCATCGCTGTTATCCAGTGTTTCGGCATACTGCGCTAGTGCTTTACTGCCTTCTTGCCCTAGCTTGTGATTGCCCAAACGCAATTCCATGAGCTTGCTGGTCGCAAACAATGAGAGGTTGCTGGACATCTCCATCAACCGACCCCAAGCAAAGTTGGGCTCTACATCGAGTACTTCACGCTCTTCAACGCCTGCTTGGCGAGCTGCTTTCCTTACAGCATCGCAGGCATCGCGATGTTGTAAGGGCTCATCCCCCGCCACGATAACCACGCGGGGCAGCTTTTTTGCTAACGCAGCGGGTAGCTGATCAGCAAATACCTTCACTGCATGCCCTCAATGTAAGCAAGGCGTTCGATGATTTGCTGAGACAATTGTCGAGCAAGCGTTTGCTCGGCTTCCATCATCAGCGTTTCACGGTTAAGGAGATCATCGTCGCTAACGCGAATACGCGTGCTCGTCGTCAGGGTCGCGTTATTGAGGTGATAGGCATTGGATGCCCGCTCTTGTACCGAAAGCGAAGTGCTCAGTGTCAGCTCATGTTCACGACTTGCGCGGCCATCACCACCCAATCGCCGCTCAATTAACGCAGGCGTACCCAGGGTGACCCGCCATGGGGCATCAGCCGTTACCTGAGTGCCTAACTGTTGAAGGCGCGCAGCGACCTGTTGGGCAACGGCACTGTTGGTGTCGCCCTCTAGGGAAAGGGGAGGCAGCGTGGGCAGTGATTCAGTACCCCGTAGCTGAAACCCGCAGGCGCTAAGCAGCACCGCCGCTGAGGCGGCGATGCTGGCGGTTAAAAATGTGCGTCGATTCATCCGCTCACCACGATGTTGACCAATTTGCCGGGCACCACGATCACTTTACGCACGGTGTTACCTTCAAGATAGCGCTGCACGTTTTCGTGTTCCATGGCGAGTTTTTCGATCGATGCCTTATCGGCGCTTGCGGGCACCTCAAGACGGGCACGCAGTTTACCGTTGACCTGCACCACCAGCTCAATGCTATCGCGGGTTAGGGCCGTTTCATCCACGGCAGGCCAAGTCGCTTCAATGGCCGGGCCCGTATGGCCCAGTGCTTCCCATAGGCTGTGGCACAGGTGCGGGGTAATCGGCGAGAGCAGTAATACACCGGCTTCCAACGCTTCACGGCTAACCGCGAGACCCAGTTCAGACGTGTCGTCGAACTTGCCGATCGCGTTGGAGAGCTCCATGACGGCCGCGATCGCCGTATTGAAGGTGGTGCGGCGGCCAATGTCGTCGCTGGCCTTCTTGATGGTCTCGTGAGTTTTACGCCGCAGTGCCTTCTGGTCATCATTGAGCGCGTCAATGTTGAGCGGCCCAGGCGTACCAGCCGCCAAATGCTCATTGACCTGACGCCATAGGCGCTTCAAGAAACGGTGAGCACCCTCTACGCCGGAATCCGACCACTCCAACGACTGCTCGGGCGGTGCGGCAAACATCATAAACAGGCGCACGGTATCGGCGCCGAACTTGTCGATCATCGACTGCGGGTCAACGCCGTTGTTTTTCGACTTGGACATCTTCTCAATGCCGCCCATCTCCACAGGCTCGCCGTCGCTCATTAATATAGCGCTCAGCGGGCGGCCTTTCTCGTCGCGTTTCACTTCCACATCAGCGGGGTTAAACCACTGCTTGCCGCCGTTATCGGTAGGGCGGTAGAAGGTTTCCGCGATGACCATGCCCTGGGTCAGCAGCTGCTGGAAGGGTTCGTCGGAATCCACCAAGCCAAAGTCACGCATCAGCTTGTGGAAGAAACGGGCATACAGCAGGTGGAGAATGGCGTGCTCGATACCACCAATATAGAGATCGACCGGCAGCCAATAGTTGGCGCGCTCGTCCAGCATCGCCTCGGTGTTATCGGCACAGCAGAAGCGCGCGTAGTACCAGGACGACTCCATGAAGGTGTCGAAGGTGTCGGTTTCACGGGTCCAGCCATCGCCCAGGTCAGAGAACGCGGGCATTTTCTTCAGCGGCGAGCCCGAAGCATCGACGGTGACTTCCATCGGCAGGGACACCGGCAGTTCGTCATCGGTCAGCGGTACGGTTTGACCCTCCGGGCCGTATTTGACCGGAATCGGCGCGCCCCAGTAGCGTTGACGGGCAACGCCCCAATCGCGCAGGCGGTAGTTGGTTTTGACTTCACCACGGCCAAGCTCGGCCAATTTGGCAGCAATGGCATCAAAGGCCTGTTCAAAACCGAGCCCATCAAACTCACCTGAATTCACTACCGTGCCGTATTCGGCGTAGGCGGCTTCAGAAACATCGGCGGGTTGGCCGCTTTCGTCGGCGATAACTGGTTTGATCGCAATGCCATACTTGGTGGCAAACTCCCAGTCACGCTGGTCGTGGCCGGGCACCGCCATCACCGCGCCGGTGCCAAATTCCATCAACACGAAATTAGCCACATAAACCGGCACTTCATCGCCCGTGAGCGGGTGAACCGCCCTATGGCCGGTGAGCATGCCTTTTTTCTCTTTGGTGGCCATTTCAGCTTCTGAGGTGCCGCCTTTGGCGCACTCATCGCAGAAGGCTGCCAGCTCACTGTTCTGCTCAGCCGCCTGCTTGGCCAGCGGGTGGCCTGCCGCAACCGCCACATAGGTCACGCCTAGCAGCGTATCCGGGCGCGTGGTGTACACCGCTAACGGATCGCAGGTGCTGCCGTCTTTCGCCTTGATATCGGAGCCTTCAGCGGTCTTGATATCAAAGCTGAGCTCAACGCCACGGGATTTACCAATCCAATTGCGCTGCATGGTTTTGACCTGCTCCGGCCACTCAACCTTATCCAAATCGGCCAGCAGTTCATCGGCGTAGTCGGTAATCTTCAAGAACCAAAGCGGGATCTCTTTGCGCTCAACCAATGCGCCAGAACGCCAGCCGCGGCCATCGATAACCTGCTCATTGGCGAGAACGGTTTGATCCACCGGGTCCCAGTTGACCGTCGACATCTTCTTATACACCAGGCCTTTTTCGACCAGCTTGGTGAAGAACCACTGCTCCCAGCGGTAGTAGCTGGTATCGCAGGTGGCGAATTCGCGGCTCCAGTCGTAGGCAAAGCCCAGTGCCTTCAACTGATTGCGCATGTAGTCGATGTTTTGATACGTCCACTTGGCGGGCGGCACCTGGTTCTGTATCGCCGCATTTTCTGCGGGCATACCGAAGGCATCCCAGCCCATGGGCTGCATGACATTTTTGCCCTGCATACGCTGGTAACGCGAGACAACGTCGCCGATAGTATAGTTACGCACATGGCCCATGTGCAGCTTGCCGCTGGGGTAGGGGAACATGGAGAGGCAGTAGTACTTCTCGCGGTTCGCGTCCTCTACGGCTTTGAAGCACTGATGTTTGTCCCAGTACTGCTGGGCGTCGCGTTCGATATCACGAGGGCTGTAGTGTGCGTCCATCGGTTTATTAATGCCTTGGCGTATTCGCCCAAAAGGGGCGCAAAGTGAATGTGAGATGACATCTGTCAGATAAGTGAGGTCGATTGTATCCTATGCAGGTGTATCCTTGAACGGTAAGCCGATGATAGGAAACCGCATGCGTCGACAAAAGGAGAGGCACCATGAGTGAACAACAGAATGACAACCGCCTACGCGAAGGTTACGAAAGATTGTTGGAGCGGATGCAGGGGGGCGCAAATGAGCTCACCTGGGAAAATTTACAGAAGGATCTGGACGACGCGGTTGAGTTTGAATCGGAGCTTGAAGAGTACACCAAAGACGAGCTAGCGCTGCTGCGCGCCTGGGTAGAGCGCGACCTTAAAGATATGCGCTACTTCATGGCGGATACCGGCAAGCAAGTAGCCAGCTGGCTAGGCATCGATATTGACGGGCTCTCCCGTCGCGTGGCGGAATCGCTGCTTTCGATTGCCGACCGTAGCGTGGTGGAACGCGAACGCTTTGAAGAAGACCTAGAAGCCGCCCGCGCCGACTACTGCGAAGGCGAAATGGCCGCGCCCGGTTTAATGGCCTGCACCCACTGCGATGCACAGGTAATGCTACCCACCGTTGCACGCCTGGAACCTTGCCATGAGTGCGGCCATCGCTACTTCTACCGCTTTCCCAGCAAGATCATTGAGACCTGATTCACTAAATCACCAGTAAACTGACGCCTGCGATCGCCCCCAGCGAAAGCAGGCTCATTACCGCCGCATACAGCAGGTTATTCTTCATCATGCGATAACCGCTTACCCCGTAGCGCCCCTGCAATGAAAGATTAATGCCGGAAAGCGGCCCGACGCTGGTGCCCACCGCCCATGAGCTTAATGCCACAAACGCAAATAGCGTTTGCTCCCCGTTTTGCAGATTAAGTATCGACGCCAACACCGACACGCCAATAATCGGGTGTAGGCCTGCTAACGCGCTCAGCGTAATGGCCGCAAAACTAATCATCGCCTGGGTTGTGCCAAAGCGAGTGAACAGCGTCCAGTCGCTGCCTGCGGCAGCCGTGACCAGCGTCGAAAGGCCAATCGTCAAAAGCCCTGCGGCTAAAAATAACGAAATTTCCCCACGCATGGCGGGTAAGCGCGTCGTGGTGTGTTGACGAATTCGCCGTAGGGTAAAGCGTGGCCCATGGTGCAAGTTGCTCAGCACGGCAACGCTAGGCAGTAGAAAGGTGATAATGCTGACAATGGTGAGGGTAGGGGTGAGCACAAAGTGAAACAGCATTACCATCGCGGCCATACCGACTGGCATCATTAGACTGCGCGGCGCCAGTGAGTAGCCATCCACCTCGCTAAGATCAAACCGTCGGCGTAGTTCCAGCGTGGTTAACAGCCCCGACAGCATCGCCATGGGAAAACCCACCACGGCGATTTGCGCATACTCAACCTCCGGCACCAGCGCGATCACCACGCCCATGGAAGCAAAAAACGGCGACCATAGCGCCGCGCTAGAAAGTCCACGGTTCAGCGCCAACAGCTGTGGTGTGGTCAACGGCCCCCGCCGAGCGAGCTTATCGCCGACCATAAACACGGTCGAGAGATTCAAAATCGTACCCAGGAAGTGAACCCCCAGCCAGGTACTCATCACGCCGCTAGCACCAGTCACACGTTTACCCGACGCACCTTTAGTTCCTTGCTTACCAATCAGAGAGATAAAGCTAACGCCCACCAGCATCGCCGCCACGAACGAGTTGCCCTGCAACATCGCGGGCCAATCGACATCCGCACCATACACAAACCGCGCCACCAGCAGCATGCCAGCGCCCAGCGCAATCAAAACGCCCGCCTGAATCCGCGAGCGCTTAGGAATATCCCGCCACAGCAACACAATCGCCGCCCACAGCAAATAGCTCACCGCATGCGCAGTGCTCAGCCAGCCAGTAAACCCAATAATTTGCGCGATCAAACCAAGCAGAATCAGCACGCCCGCCAAGCGCTGCCGAGAATTCGTCTCTTGCATGCCAAACCCTTAATAGTGAATTAGCAGGCTAATCGGATTTTTAGCGGAAGGCTAGCGGTAAGCTAGGAGATAGGGCAGATGCTTTTCTTCGCGTGTGATAACGAGCCAAGCGAGGCGCCCGCGTATGCATCGCCCAACGATGCCAGTTCAATGCAATCAACGAGCTTTTTGGTTCCGAGAGGCAACACTTTTTGCACCGACACGTGACCTAAGCCGAATTTATGAATAAGGTATGGTTAATGAGACAAGCACGGTCGCAATTGGAGCGTTTTAACGTAGCCCAAGTGTGCCATAGCGGTAGTGTGGTTTTGCTTCGAGAGGTGGGAAACGATGCTTCATTCAGACGAATGAAGTAACGTATTCAGCAGCAATTTGTTTTTTCAGTACGGGCTATGGCGCTTTAACCGGATAACAGCTTTCACACGATCTATGAGTTTCGGGGGCCTGCTTTACATATCCATTTGGTATCTATTTCCTGATGGTGGATATGCAAACAGCATCATTGTGCTTGGCAAAGCATACGAATTCTGAAAATAGAGCCTAAGCAATATTAATTTATTTTAAAATCATGTGGTTATAATCGAAAAGGTAGGCTACAAGTGCTAAGTAAACATGCTGGTGCGTTCATCCAATCACAGGACGCGCCATTTAATATCTGTCGGGCCGGGGGTGTACAGCCTGAATGAGTAAAATTAATTTAAGCCTTATAGCCGCTCTGGTAGTAATCCCTACGGGGTTCGGCGCGTTCAAAATGCCCACAGAGATGGGCTTAGCAATAACAGCGATCGCGTTAGCACTTGCCTTTGCTAATTTGGACAAGTTTTCGCGCTTTAAAGGAGGAGGCTTTGAGGCTGAGCTTAAGTCTGCTGTGGAGAAAACATATGCGGCCTTGGAGGAACTTAAAGATCTGGCGTTATCGCTTTCAGCCCCAATAGTAGATGAGTTAGCCATATCTGGCCGCATGCTACAGTACATTCCCTTGCAACATAAGCTCGACCGTGTAGAAAAAATATCATCTGTACTTCGCGATCTCGGAGCGTCAGATGGTGAAATTAATGACGCCTGCTCGACAATTATCCAACGGGTGAAAGTTGATCATATTAAGTCCGTGTTGCAATGCCTAAAATCAGAAAATGAAACTAAGATTGACGTCTTAGAGGGTATAGATAACCAGAATATTGATAATTGGGACAAAAGCAGTCTAGAGAAGTTTATTAGTGATCATGCGCTCAAGAAAAATGAAGAAGTTGATGAGTGGATTCAGGATCTGGACTACTTTATTCATGCGAAAAAGTTGAGGCGTGAAGATCAATGGCAGAGTTGAGTTCGCCCAACAAGGCCATGCAGCCGACGCTCGTACCTCGCGGGGCTGATGGCTGTCGTTGGGCGAATGGGTGCCGGGAGGGTAGTACGTGGACCAACTGAATAACTATGCTGATGATCGACTCATAATTGGTTGCATATATTGCGGTGGCCAAGAAGATACTCGGGAGCACATTCCTTCGCGAGTGTTTTTGGACCCACCCTTACCCAGCTACCTTCCGGTGATCGGTGCATGCCGGAACTGCAACAATGGATTCTCCTTAGATGAAGAATACCTAGCCTGCCTCATCGAATGCGTAATCGCTGGAACCACTGATCCAGATGGCATTAGACGAGAAAGGGTAGCAAAAACTCTCCGACACTCCGCGGCTCTGCGCGCGAGACTTGAGGCAGTGAGATATCAGCAGAATAGACGAACTCACTTTGCGCCGGAGCGGGACCGAGTTGAACGTGTTCTTGCAAAGCTAGCTAAAGGACACGCTGCGTTCGAGCTCAGCCAGCCTTGTTCAGGTATTCCAAGTGAAATCTGGTATGCACCGTTGGAGTCCCTAACAGATGAGGGGCGCGACTCCTACGAAGCTAGCCAGGTTGTCCAGACATACGGTGAGATTGGATCTCGCGGGATGCAAAGGCTGCAGGTCACGCAGCTTACGCTCCAGTCCTCGACTGGCGAATCGTTTACGCATGAATTGTTGCTTAATGACTGGGTGGAAGTCCAAGAGGGTAGATACCGCTACCACGCGGCGGATTATGGTGATGAAGTGAGGATCAGAATTGTGATCAGTGAGTACTTGGCATGTGAGGTAGCATGGGAGTTGTAGTTCATAAACCTCGCCCAACAAGCGTAAGCACTCGGACCAATTTTCCGCTTCACTACAAATTGTCCGGTGTTGCAAGGCGTTGGATTTTCCTAGGCACTTCTCGGCGACCTAGACCAAGGAGTTGAAAAAGAACAAAGTGATCAAAAAATCGGATAAAGACAATAGAGCGAGTATGGCTGATAGGAGGACATCAGTGTTGTCAGCCACCGGCTCGCTGTCTGGCGGAGCAGCTGGAGGACTTGTTGGAGCCCTCATCGGGGGACCCGTTGGAGGCATTGTTGGGGGAAGCGCCGGTAGCCTCATATCACTCCTTGCGAACATCCCGGCAGCGAGGCGACACCGCGAGAGAACGGAGCAAGCGCAACGAGAAATTGCCGACAAGCTGTCTCGACACGAAGGTGCGCTTGAAAAGCTGAACGATGAGCAATTCAAAATTATTTGTGAGTGCGTACTGGCATTAAATGAGACCGTCGAACGGGAGAAGATTGCCTATCTGCAACAGATTGTAAATGCAGCTGTCGACTATGGTGAGTACAGTTCGTACGAATCTATATTGCTATCACGAATAATCCGAGACATATCTGGAGAAGAAATAAAATTTCTCATTGAAAATTTTAGTTATGCAACTATAAATATATTTTCTTGGCATGATGCCAAGGATAAGTCAGACAAAAAGTTGGAAGAGCTCGAAAAACTCAGAAAAAGAATAGCGGAAGAAAATGGCCTTTTGCTGCTTCCAAGTGATTCTAATGCGCTCGTAGCTAATGGACTAGTAAGCCTCGGCGTGCTCGCTCCAGCGCAGCTTTCCCTTGGAGTTCATAAGTACAAATATTCAGATATCGCATTGAAGCTGATGGTTTTTTTACAAATGTCAAATAAAAACACTAGAGTATATAGCGAATAAAGACTTTTCGATGGAATATGCGTTGATAAAAAACCAAAAACACGATGGGCTTGTCAACCTAGCCCGTCCTGTAATTTAGCTTCCGCTCCGTCCACCTCGAATTGCAGGCTATCGCTGGGTGTTTAGACCCTAAATAAACCCCGCTGATGCTTAAGTTTTAGTAATATCGAGAAAGCAGACGAAGAGTGACCAGCATGTCGCGCTTCAAGCTGTATAACCACGATCAAAATCTCATTGTGTCAATATAAGCTTCAGTCAGGGATCCCTGAAAACGCAGTGCAATGTCTGATCGAGCACATGTTCGACTTGTCGTTTTTCCCACCCCAAACGATGTACTTATATAGGAGTAATGTCACGGCAGGTTTCGCATCATCATGCGCTACCTTGAGAACGGATCACATGAATGTCCAGGCCAGTATCCTCGTCATCTTATTTCCCTGTTTCATCTCTTTTTCCGACTATCCACTGCACCGAACTTAAGAATCAGCTTCTTGGTAGGCTTAACATTATCGGCTTTTGAAACCAGGCTGCTAAACCAGCGGCATTGAGTTGAATATACTTGGCTTTCTCTTATTAGATTTTTAAGAAGCCACTGTTCGCCCCCCTACACCAAAAGCTCTGCTCCCAGCCCGCCAAAATTCAGCGTAGGCGATTGAGTTTTTGCTTTTTGCTCGCCGCGATTACGCGCAAGGTTATTAGTTTACGCTGGCTGCCTTTAAGTGCTTCATCGAGCTAGGCATGGGAGGGTGGGTTGCATACGCGGACGTCAAAGAACTCCTCCTTGAATGATCCCTTCAAAAATGTGGTTTTTATCGTGCTGCGTGAGCAGCGTTAAGCGATCTTTGAGCGTGGGGTTGTGGGAGAAAATCGTGGCGACGTTCTCAAACGACTGACCGTTAATGTCACTACCCACACACTGCCAGCCGTAAATTTGGCAGGCCAGTAGCGGGTAAATGCCATTAGCCCCGTTCCTGTATTGAGCAGCTTGATGCTGGGCTTTTCATGTCCCAGCAAATCAGCCATTTCATGGATATAGTCGGCTCTGCGGATAGTGCATATTGTCTAGCTCTCGCCGTATTCGTCAGAACTGAACCCGAGTTACGGCAGCGAATAGCGGATTACTTTTTTATAGGTACTTATGATGTCTGGTTCCCACTTTAATACTTACGAGGCATTGTAATGGATCTTATAAATGCGGAATAACGTAATGCAGGTGGCGACCTTGTTCCTCAAAAACTAACAACCGATGCGTGGAAAAGCGCACTGGTACATTTCTTTGGAGGCATTCCCGTGCCCAATGCTCCATTACATTTGTGGGAAGGTTTTTCTGGCGCCACTGTGCAATCCAATGGCGTGCTGTTTGAAGGCCTCGACCGTAAGCTGTCGCCGTTGCCTGAAAGTACAGATGCACCGGTGCATAACCCGTCGCTCAACCTGGCAATGCGCTTTCAGGTCTCCGGTGACTTTGAGATCAATATCACCGCTACGCTGACTGCCGCCAACTCCACCTACTTCCTGTTCCACGGGGTTATCCCGATGGTGCAGGATGAGTGGTACTACGCGCAGAGCACCTTCAAGGTCCAGATCGTCAATGGTGACTGGTGTTACTGGACAATGTATCACCCTGACAATACCGAGTCGGGAAATGCTGCTGCCAGTGTCGGCACCAATGTGATTTACACCTTCAAGCGTGAGGGGACCGAGCTTGTGTTCCTGACCAACGGTGTGGAAGTTACTCGTCAATCGGATATGTGTCTGTTTGCCGATGGGGTGGTTTATCTAAGCCTGGATGAAGCGAACGTGGGGGCAACGTTCCTTGTCACCGAGATCACCACGACTGGTACCGTGGAAGAGACGCCAGTGCCTAGTGTGCCTAAGACAGCGGGCACCTTGCGTGACAAGGCCGGTAAGTTCCGCATCGGTACCGCGGTGGCCACCTACCCGATGGTGTTCGATGAGCAGTACCGCACGATTCTGGGCAATGAGTTTAACCAGCTCACTCCTGAGAACTGCATGAAGTTTCAGTTCATCCAGCCTGCCCGTGGGGTCTACGACTTCTATGAGTCGGATAAGCTGATCGACTACGCCGAACGTAATGGTATGGAGGTGCATGGCCACACGGTGGCGTGGAACGAAGCGACCCCGCAGTGGCTTTGGGATGGCTGGCTCAATGGAACCATCACCGCTAGTGAAGTAGGGGAGATCCTCGACGAGCATATCGAGACATTGTTCGGTCGCTATAAGGGCCGCATGGTGTCGTTCGATTTGATCAACGAGCCGTTTCTGGACTGGACAGACCAGCTTCGTGACTCCGTCTGGTACCAGGCATTAGGACGTGGCTACATTGAACGGGCATTACGTAAAGCCCATGAAGTGGATCCGGACGTGCTGCTGTTCATTAACGAGTGGGGGTGTGAAGAG
The DNA here is from genome assembly GCF_037070215.1 of Vreelandella arctica. Lineage (NCBI taxonomy): Bacteria > Pseudomonadati > Pseudomonadota > Gammaproteobacteria > Oceanospirillales > Halomonadaceae > Vreelandella > Vreelandella arctica. The sequence continues at coordinate 176,235 of NZ_JBANSN010000007.1, forward strand.
GCGGGTGACAAACAGGACTTCCTGTTTAACCTGGTGGTCGAGTTGCAAACCGCCGGCGTGCCCATTCATGGCATTGGCTTGCAGATGCACGAAGACGTGAACGCTGATTACCAGGCGACCTGGCCACGCAATACTTCGTCTGTGACCAAGGAACACTTGAAGTCGGCCATTGCCCGCTTCAAGTCGCTGGGCATCGAGGTACGGGTGTCGGAGCTGGACATTAACCAGTATCAGAACTATGCCGATACCCCAAAGGCCGTAGCCGATTGGTATGCCCAGTACTTGGAAGCGTGCATAGAAGAGGGGGCGCACTCGTTTACCATGTGGGGCTTCACCGATCGCTGGTCGTCACTTAATGAATGGTACGACTATTACAACCATGGTAACGGGCTGATTTACGATGCCCAGTATCGACCCAAGCTGTCCTACCAAGCGCTTTCCAATAAATTGGACGAGATGGCAAGTTCTCTTACCTCCCTTTGACAGGAATGATCTTTTGAATATCTGCATCAGATAGGAGCAGCACAACGCGGAAGACCATGCTTATCGTCCTGGCTAAACGGGTCAGGATAAGCATGGCGGAAAATATGTGTTCGAGTAATGTCACGGCAGGTTTCGCATCATCATGCGGCTTCTCAAGAACGGCTCACATGAATGTCCAGGCCAATATCCTCGTCACCTTATTTCCCTGCTTCATCTCTATTTCCCGACTATCAACGGCACCGAGCTTACTAATCAACTTCTTTGCGGGCTTAATATTGTCGGCTTTTGAAACCAAACTGCTAAACCAGCGGCATTGAGTTGAGTACACTTGGCTTTCTCTTATTAGCTTTTTAAGAAACAGCTGTTCGCCGCCTTTACACCAGAGCTCTGCTCCCATCCCGCCAAAATTCAGCGTAGGCGATTGGGTTTTTGCTTTTTGTTCACCGCGACTACGCGCAAGGTTATTGCGTTTAAGCTGGTTACCTTTAAGTGCTTCATTGAGTGAGGCATGGAAGGGTGGGTTGCATACACTGACGTCAAAGAACTCCCCAGATTGAATGATCCCTTCAAAAATGTGGTTTTTATCGTTCTGCGTGCGCAGCGTGAAGCGATCCTTAAGCGTGGGGTTGTTGGCGATAATGGTGGCGACGTTCTCAAGCGACTGAGCGTTAATGTCACTACCCACACACTGCCAGCCGTAAATTTGACAGGCCAGTAGCGGGTAGATGCCATTGGCTCCCGTCCCTATATCGAGCAGCTTGATGCTGGGCTTTTCAAGTCCAAGCCCAATTAAGTCCGCCATGTGATGGATATAATCGGCTCTGCCTGGGATGGGAGGGCAAAGCGCACCCTCAGGAATATCCCAATCGACGATATTGTAGTAGCGGTTTAATAATGCGGCGTTGAGCGTTTTGACGGCCAATGGGTCTGCGAAATCGATGGAAAGTTGGCCATAAGCGTTCAGTTTCACATGAGGGGCTAGTGCTGGGTGGCTTTTTACGAGAGCAGGGAAGTCATAGCCTTGGTTGTGTAGATTCTTCGGGTGCAGGCCTTTGCGAACAGGCCTAGCGCGGCTTTTTTCACTTCCATTGGGGGTGTTCACAGTCATAGGCCCGAGGCGTTGAGTTAAATAGTCGCGTGGGTTTTGCTTGGTCCGTGATTATAACCTTAAAAAAGGAGAGATAATGTCTAACACTGCCATTGTGCTAGGCGCGACGGGGGCTATAGGTACGCAATTAGTCATTCAGTTAAGCCAACGAGATGATGTAGCCAGCGTCATATTGATTACCCGCCGTGAATTAAATCTGCCGCTTGATTTTCCTAACGCCATCACCTCAAAAATCCACACGCATGTTGTCGATTTTGAGCAGTTGGAGCAGCAAGCAGCGGCTTTGATGCCGTCAGGCTCAGTCGCCTTTGTCGCTTTAGGAACAACAAAAAAGCAGGCAGGCAGTGAAGAGGCATTTCGCCGTATTGATCATGGTTTGGTGCTGTCGTTTGCCCGTGCCTGTAAGGCAGCGGACGTTAGCAGGTTAGGAGTGGTCACCGCGCAGGGCGCTAACGTTAGTTCTGCGGTTTTTTATAATCGCGTTAAAGGAGAAGTGGAGCGCGATATTCAGGCGCTAGCGTTGCCAAGCGTATTTTTTGCGCGACCTTCCTTGCTGTTAGGGCGGCCCGACGATGGTCGTTTTGCTGAAAAGCTGGGAAGTATGTTGCTTACTCCAACCGCCTCGCTTTTGCCTAAAGCAGTGCGGCCTATTTCAACTACACGCGTTGCGGCGGCGATGATTGAGGCGGCTTTTGATGCAGGTGCTAAGCCCCCATCTTTTGTACTAACAAATGCGGAGATGCATGAGCGGGAAGATTGAGTCGCCTGTCCACGCGAAGAAGGAAGTACGTTCCATTCAGGCCATAGGCGGCCTGAATGGAAGCTGGCGGTCTTAGCTGGTTGCTTGGTTGGTTATGCCGACTTTTTCTTGTTCGCGCATTTGGTAGCTTTCGATTTCGTTATCCATATCGTTATCAGTGTCGTTCTCTATTGTCAGCGTTGGCTGCTGGAAGTGGCGCAGCTGGCGTTTTAGGTAGCTGGTGTAGAGGTATCGGTTATAAACCGCCCAGAAGTGAAAAGTTAGGAAGGTGACGACAAAGCCGATTAATACCACCTTGATCATGACCGAGGAGTAGAGCTGTTCCAGAATTGCTTCTTCCACGATGAAGAACATATACATCCTGGTTATTACCAACATCCACAGCACGAGGGTGGCGAGTGTGATTAAGATATCGCGTGTCCGATAGCCCCAGCCTTTTTGGCAAGGGTTGTCGATGATGACGGGCACCAGTTTATTGTTCATTGAATTGCTCCCCTCGGTCAGGACTAGTCCATGTGGCGAGCCTTCCTTTTTGGCGCAGCATAGCTTTCGGGAAGGCAATTACAACTGTCGCCATATTGAGAATCCAATAGGCGAACGGGTACCAGATACTCCAGTAAACGCAGCGGAATATCTCTTTGTCGTAGCGACTGTCGATATAGAAGCTGACGGTGAACTGGATGAAGCTGATAGCGATGAGGATGCTGCCAAAATAGGAAAGCAGCGTAGCGGTGATAGGCCACGACATGGGCACAAAGAACTGAGAAACCAGCCAAGCAAAAAGCAAAGTGATCACCGAGTAACACCACACCACGCTGACGATGTACTCCAGCATCAGCAGCCAGAAGCGGCGGTTTTTCCAACGAATGGTTTGCGAGAAGTAGCGCAGGAACACTTCGCCGCCACCTTGCGCCCAACGCAGCCGCTGCTTGAAAAGCCCGCGTAGCGTTTCCGGCATCAGTACCCAGCACATGGCCCTGGGTTCATAGCGAACTTGGCCGCCTGCCAGCTGTAAGCGCCAGCTGACATCGATGTCTTCGGTGATCATGTCGGTATTCCAGCCACCGACTTCTTCGAGCGCCTTGCGACGGAACGCACAGATGACCCCTGAGATGGTGAACACCATTCCATAGATGCGCTGTGCGCGTTTGATCAGGCCGATGATGGCGGAGAACTCGCCGGTCTGGATCTTGCCAATGGCGGTCGAGCGGGTTCTGACCCGTGGGTTGCCGGTAACCCCACTGACCTTTGGACTACTGAGAAAGTGACTGACCATATAGCCAATCGCATCGTAGTCGAGTATCGCATCGCCATCGATGCCCACGATGATATCGCCGGTGGCGTGGCTCAAACCGTTGTTCATGGCGCTGGCCTTGCCTTGGTTGGCTTGATGCAGCACTTTTAAGGCGGGGTATTGAAGCACCAAGGCGTCAAGCCGACTGGCAGTGTCATCTTTGCTGCCATCGTTAACGGCAATAACTTCCATGAACGGGTAATTCTGTTTAAAGAGGTGATAAATGGTCTCATCCACATTGGCCTCTTCGTTATAGCAGGGCAACAGCACAGATACTTTCGGGGCATTTTCATCCCACGTGAAGGTGGTGGGCCAGGGCTGCTTGCGCTCCCAATGAACGTAGAAGTAGATGCCCCCGCATATCCATATGGTTGCCATCAGGCTGGGATAGCCGAGGGTAAAGATGGCTAGGTGGTCGAGTATGTTCATTGGATGGCCCTGAATCGACGTCCGATGGAAAATACCGGTCTCATCACATTGATATCAGGATGGTTTTGATGAAAATCATCCGGGTAGTAGCCAATGTTTTTAATACCTTCTTCGCGCAGTATGCGTACCCACTGGGCTATCTCTGCACTGGGAATGGGGGTTTGGGTGTTCCAATCTTGAGCTTGTAGCTCGAACACCAGTTGGTCAGCGCTCACCTGTTCCAGTGAACGCTGGGCTAGGCTTCTCAGCCACTGGTTGGGGTTCTCGGCTTTTTCCATATAGGGCATGGCCATCACGGCAACGAAGTCGTAAGCCGAGGCGAAATTCTGCATGTCTTGGGCAAACCAACGCTTGCTGCGCGGCTCCATCACCGTGACGGCATACAGGTTGCGAGAGGTCGTGAATACCTTGTTGTCGGACTGGCGATAGTAGTTAGCTGCTTTCTCCAGCTCTAGCGTGAAGTCGGTCAGGTGTTCTCCCTTAAAGCGGGCCCAGGTGGCCATCAAGTTTTCGTCGTTACGAATGGCGTTAATATCGCGGGGTAACGACGCCCGCTCATAGGCGTCCAATGCCTCGGGGTTGGCATCTTCAAAGTCGGTAAAGAAGGCATCATCGTGGAATAGCAGACCGTCAAACTTGGTTAGGCGGCCAAGGTCTAGGTAGATCTCACGAATGGTGTTGCGGTTCTCGATCACATAGGGCGAGAGTCGGCGGTAGTGGTCTGGAGACTCATTACCGGTTCTTACATCTGTGACGTATTGATAACCATCCCCCAGATCAAACGATAGTACCGGCATCCATGCATACACCTTCACATTGGCGCGTTTCTTTAACTGCCAAGCAACCCGGTTGAAAAGGTCGGCTCTTACCGGTAAGTGGCGGTTGGGAAAGTAGAGTTCATCGGCCACACCGTCGCCATCCGGGTCAGAATAGGCCTGAAGGTAAACGGTGCTGACGCCGTAACGTGAAATACGTTCAATTAATCGGTCCAGATTTTGTTCTTGCTGGATGGGGTCCGGGTCATACACGTAATCCAAGTCAACGTGCACAATGCGTTGCTCTTCTGTCTCCCATAAGCGGTTAGAAAGAATCTCCTCAATTGTTTCCAGGGTGGTTTCCTGGTCAATCAGGAAGCGGTTCATGCTGCGCATGGAATCGTTAAGCCGGTTGGGCTCACCGAGTAGGCTGAAGGTGTACTTCATGCCATATTCGGAGGCGATATTGAGCGTCGCTTCACTGTAGGCGCCGTAGGGCCATACCATCACGCGCGGACCCTTGCCTATTTTTTCTTGGAATTGCTGCTGCGTCCGTGCCATATCATTGCGTATGCGTTCGATGTAGTCCGCTTCGCTTTCATAACCATTGCCCGCGTTCCAAATGCTAGTCACCGCAGCTGCTTGCTCATTGCCCATCGGGTTACCGACAGCGCCGTAGTGAAGGTTGTAAGTGTGGGAGGCAATTTCTACCAGTGGTGATTCATCTAGGGTTTTAACTTGTTCCCAGGATAGAAAGCGTTCGCGGGGGAGGTTGATTTTGCCGTAGGGCACTTGTCCGCCTGCTGGCACATCCAGCCAACTGCCTACCACTGCCTGCACCGCAGGGAAGTCGTATAGCTTGAGCAGCGGGAAAACAATATCGTAAAAGCTGCGATAACCGTCATCGAACGTCAGCAGTACCGCTTTTTCAGGCAGGGGTTGCCTGCCCGCTTTGGCATCGATGATCTGCTGTAAACTCACTGGTTGATAGCCGCCTAAGGCAATCAGGTTGAAGTGTTCGACTAGTCGGCCACGTGTAATCGTCTGTGAATAAATATCTAGATCGGGCGTGACCGTGGAGTCCACGACATCGTGGTAGCTGATCATCACATAATCATCCGCTGAGCGTGCGGCTTGAGCCTGCTGAATATTGACGATAACAAGCAGAACCGCGCTCATCATAATGACGCGCCAGAGTGTCATAGGAATCTCCATACAAAACCGGCTGAAATAACGTTGTCGTATTCAGGAACGCCGTCGTAGACGGCTCTTTCGCGGGCGATGCCGTATTCAAAGTTCACGTTGGGGGCTAACTCCCAGCTATGTTGGTAACCAATTGACCAGGTGTTTTCGCTGTCGAAGTCTTCTTGCCAGTAGCGGCCTGAACCTAGGGAAACGGTTTGGATAAAGGACTGCCGGTAATCGATCGGGATCTCATAATTAACTGACAGGACGCCTGCTAAACTGGCATCGCGCTCTGGATTGTAATAGCTGGCTTCAACGTCATCGTTGCGTGATGCAGAAGCTTGAACCCCGCCATTAACCTGCCAACGGTCCAGGTGGTAGAGCGTTTGATTCCAGTAACCGTAAACAGACTGCCGAAGGTTGCTATCTTCAAAGTCCGTGGCCATGACGCCGAGCGCACCTGCGCCGCGCTCATCTTTTCGATAGGCCACTTCAGCCCGGTAGCGGTCGGCATTGATACCGTCCCGCAGCGCCCGCAGCGGTGTATCAGTGGTGTTGATTTCGACACCCAGCGTCGTGGTGATGTGATCCGTTGGGGCGTACTGCAGTTCGGCAAGCGCCAGGAAGTCCTCGTTAAGCTGAGACCCATGGCCTGCCGCCAGCGTTACCGTGGCGGGGTGCAGGTTCCATTCGTAACCCGCCACGTTGTAAGAAGCATAAAGATCCTCATCTTCAAACTCCCCATACTGGCCAATGCGCTGAGCAAAAGGGCGGGAACCGTTGTCATTACGAGGTCCTTCCAAAAGTACTTCATAGCGCCACTCACGAGATGCCTGCGTGCCGCTACCTTGGCCTTTGCTACGCTCGACGGTGGAGCTTAGTTGCGGTGCACGCTGTTCTCGCCACTCGCGGGCCATATCGTCCCGTGATGCGCTTGGTCGTGCGGTTGCAATTTCTGTTGCTATCTCGCTGGTCGTGCCTTTCCATTGGCCACGCTGTAACCGCGAAAGCAAGACACCATGTTCGGCGACTTCTTGCTGATCAGGAGGCAATAAGGACATCGCTTGCTGATAAGACTCCTCGGCTTTTCGTGGCCAGCCTCTGGAGCGTTCGATATCGCCTTTGATGATCCATAAGTAAGGGTCAGCTGGCGCTTGAGCCTGATACGCGGCAAGGCGTTCGCTGGCCTCAGCTTCACGGCCGCGCCAGGCATCAAGTAGCACTTCTAACAGTAATACTTTCTGGTAGTTGGGGTTTTCGATACGAACGGTTTGAGTGAAGTCCAAGCGTTGCTCGGGCTCACTGGCACGCCACTGTTCTAGCAACTTATCCGCATCACGAAAGCGCTGGGCGTCGGTATAGCTGTAGAACAACCCTTCATTAAGCGGGTCGTCAGGGTTTGTGGCCTGCTTGGGAGATTGCCGAATCAGGTTTTCATAAAGCGTGATGGCCTCTTCTGGGCGGCCCATCCCATTAAGCGCATGGGCTCTGGCACGAGCAACGTAGCTGGGTAGCTGGCCGTGTTGATTCTCTAGTCTCACCGCCAGCGCTTCAGCTTCAGAGAAGCGCCTTAATTCAGCTAGAGCCACTACCTTGTCGTATTCGGCAATGGTAATGAGTTCCTGGGGGGCATCCGGTGCGCTCAGAACAATATTCAGCTGTTCTAGGCCGCTGCGGGTTCTTGAGGGTTGGTCAGTGTGAATACCCAGGCGTATATCGGTTACCCCTTCATAATAAGTAAGCCATAGGCGGTCACTATCGCTGAAAACCTCGGGGTTCGTTTCCATAATACGGCGTGCTGCAGAGCTAGCACCCAAGCCTACCGCCAGCCGATAAAGGGCATTTAGTTCACTCGTGTTACTGGGGTCTTCCGCTATCAACGATTGGCGGGCATCCAGTTCTTGTGTGGCATTGGCGGTTCTTGCTGCTAAATAGCCCCTTGCCTCAAGGCCCGCCGTCGTTATACCCGCTACTTGGTTGTATTGCTGTAGAGAGATATCCGCCAAGGTATAATTTTCCATATCCGTATGGACTAACGCCTGCCCTAGCCATCCCTGAGCGTTGGAAGGGTCACGGTAGGTGAGCGCTCGAAACAGTTCCAGCGCCTGATCGTAATCACCTGCACTGCGTGCCGCCCCTGCTAGGTTGGCGAGTTCTGAATCGCTGTAATTTTCTGTTAGACACCAATCGCAAACGGCGAGTGCTTCCTGGTGGCGCCCGGCTCGCACCAGTAGTGCTACCAAATCTTCACGAACACGAATATCGCGTGTTTGGTAATAAAGCGTTTTTAAGCCGTCGATTGATGTTTCCAGAGCTCCCTGGCGTGCTTGGATAACGAATGCTTCGCGTTGCGCATCGGTCGTCGTTTGCCCATATGCTACACCCGACGTTAAGCAGGCGAGCAGGCAAATCGGCAGTAGGGAGCTAGGACGATTTTGCATGGTGATACTCCTACCCAGAAAGCTAATGACCACAGATTTGTAATCAAATGTATATTTCTAGTGTATAGGAGTATCTTTAAGTAAATATTGGAATAAAACGTGAACTTGAAGAGGGATATCATCAGGAAAACAGCTGAGAAAAACCATTACACCCCTATGAGATCGGCCCTTGTGGGGGTGATTAAAGAGGTTGATATCTTTCTCTAAAAGATTTTTTTGGTTCTTAAAATAGTGCCAGTCACTTTTAGGCTATCTTGTGTTGATGAGTTTTCCGACAGCTTATTCATCAGAAAATTCTATTTTATTTACACAATGTTACAAATCTAGAGGGAGCTGTGATAATGGCTATTTCTCATCAGGGAGCTTGTCTCTGCGGCGCTGTTAGCGTCACTCTTACCACCAAAAGCAACCATGTCGGCGTTTGTCACTGCTCGATGTGTCGAAAGTGGGGAGGTGGCCCGATGTTTGCCGTTGACTTTGCAGAGGATGTGGATTTTAAAGGCGCAGAGCATATAGCAACGTTCAGTTCATCAGATTGGGCTGAGCGTGGTTTTTGTCGGCAGTGTGGTACGCACTTGTTTTATCGGTTAAAGCAGAATGGGCACTACGCGCTTCCCGTTGGCCTTCTGGATAGCACTGATGCGTGGAAAATAACCGAGCAGATATTTATAGAGCAAAAACCTGCTTACTACTCTTTGGCGGAAAAAACCAAGCAGCTAACCGGTAAAGAAGCATTTGCGCAGTACGACGAGCAATAATCTTGGTTGAGGCAGTAACATTTGATGAATAAGGCACTTTTATTGAGCCTCTTTGTTCTCCCGTGCTGCCTCTAGCTGCTCAATCATCCGGAGCGCTGCATTGGAGAGCGTTCGATTGGTATGTACTAAATACCCCAGCGGGCGATGGATAGGGGCAGTATCGACGTTAAGCTCTACTAGCTCACTATCGACCATCTTTTCCGGCAGCAGGCTCCAGCCTAAGCCAACGCTGCACATCATCTTGAGTGTTTCTAAATAGTTGGTTGTCATACTGACCGGCAGTTTTAACCCTGCTTTAGTGAAGCGCTGCGCAATCAACGAACCGGTAAACGTTTTGGCCCCTGGCATCACACAATTAAAATGACACAGCGCGGAAAGCGATAACGCTTCTTGGTGAGTGTGAATGTGAGTGTGAGCTTGGGGTTTGGCATGAGAGGCGAGTGGATGGTCAATAGCACAGGTAAAACAGAGCCGATCACGCCACAGTTCAATAACCTGCAGCTGCTCGTGAGGGTGGGGCGCCAGTGTTACCACCGCCATTTCCAGTGTGCCATCCAGTACGCCTTGGTAAGCCTGCTCTGAATCCAAAAAATGAAGATCGAGCTCTACTTCTGGGTGGCGTTGGGTGTACTGCTTTAATAGTGGCGGTAAGCGGTGTAGGCCAATATGGTGGCTGGTGGCCAGGGTGAGCTTGCCGCCTACCTGGCCGGAGAGATTGGCGAGCGCCCGCCGGCTATCCTCAACGCTAAAAAGTATGCGCTGTGCTTGTGGCAGTAGCACGCTACCCGCCTCGGTTAAGGCGATGCGTCGACCAATTCGGTCAAATAGCCTTGTGCCCACCTGGGACTCCAGAGTGGCGATACGTTTGCTAACGGCGGGCTGAGTAAGGTGAAGCTGCTCGGCTGCGCGTGAGAAACTTTGCGTATCGGCCACCGCCACAAAAGCTTGTAAGCTTTGGGTATCCATTTACTTATCCTTAACGTATTCCATATTGGAATCTAAAGTATGAATAACATGAATTGCTTTTATGCGCGAGCCGCGTAACACTCGCTGCATTACTGGTGCGAAGACGCCAGCACAACTAACTAGCAAGAAATGGGCATCGCCCGGGAGAGCCACATGTCAGGCCAAACGCTTTACGACAAACTTTGGAATCAGCACTTGGTGAAACAGCGCGATGACGGCACCGCGTTAATCTACATTGATCGCCAATTGCTTCATGAAGTGACTTCGCCCCAGGCGTTTGAAGGACTTCGCCTGGCAAACCGTAAGCCGTGGCGCCTGGATGCCAACTTGGCAACACCAGACCATAACGTGCCCACTACGATTAAAGAGCGCGCTGAAGGCAACAGCGGTATCAAAGATCCGGTATCGCTGATTCAGGTACAGACCCTGGACGACAACTGCCTTGAGTACGGCATTGAAGAGTTTAAAATCAACGACCCGCGTCAGGGCATTGTCCACGTAGTCGGCCCCGAGCAGGGTGCAACGCTGCCGGGTATGACCGTGGTGTGCGGCGACTCCCACACGGCTACCCACGGTGCCTTTGGTGCGTTGGCCCACGGTATCGGTACCTCGGAAGTCGAGCACGTAATGGCAACCCAGTGCTTGCTGGCGCAAAAAATGAAGAACATGCAGGTACGTGTGGACGGTGAGCTTGGCCTTGGCGTTACCGCAAAAGACGTCGTGCTGGCGATTATCGGCCAGATTGGTACCGCTGGTGGTACCGGCTACGCCATTGAGTTTGCCGGCAGTGCAATTGCTTCGCTTTCGATGGAAGGACGCATGACCGTTTGCAACATGGCCATCGAAGCGGGCGCTCGGGTGGGGTTGATTGCAGTCGACGAGACCACCATTGATTACCTGGGCAAGCGCCCCTTTGCGCCTACCGCAGAGCAGTGGGAAGCTGCCGTGGCAGACTGGCGCAATCTTGTCTCCGACGACGATGCGCAGTTCGATAAAGTGGTTACTTTGCAGGCTGATGAGATCGAACCACAGGTGAGTTGGGGGACTAGCCCTGAAATGGTCACCGGTATTTCGGGTCAAGTGCCCGACCCGCTAGCTGCACTGGATGAAACTGTGCAGCGCAGCCACACTCGCGCACTGGAATATATGGGCCTTCACGCCAACCAGAAAATCACCGATATCAAGTTGGATAAAATCTTTATCGGCTCCTGCACAAACTCGCGTATCGAAGATTTGCGTGAAGCCGCCAAAGTCGCCAAGGGCAAAAAGGTGGCTGACTCCATCAAGCTCGCCATGGTGGTGCCGGGTTCTGGCTTGGTGAAGCGCCAAGCAGAAGCCGAAGGGTTGGATAAAATCTTCATTGAGGCTGGTTTTGAGTGGCGTGAGCCAGGCTGCTCCATGTGTTTGGCCATGAACGCGGATAAGCTGGGGGCCGGTGAACACTGTGCCTCTACTTCTAACCGCAACTTTGAAGGTCGTCAGGGCTACGGTGGCCGTACGCACTTGGTCAGCCCGGCCATGGCAGCGGCAGCGGCGATCGCCGGTCACTTTGTTGATGTTCGCAGCTTACCCGCCAACGACGCCACTCACGCTCAGGAGGCCTAAGCCATGAAAAAATTTGAACGTTTGGAAGGTGTAGTAGCGCCTCTTGATCGTGCCAATGTCGACACCGATTTGATTATCCCCAAGCAGTTTTTGAAGTCGATCAAGCGTACCGGCTTCGGCGTTAATCTGTTTGACGAACTGCGCTATTTGGATGAAGGCCAGCCGGGTCAGGACTGCTCGCAGCGCCCGCTGAACCCAGATTTCGTCTTGAATCAGCCGCGTTTTAAAGGTGCTGAAGTATTGCTGGCGCGGCGCAATTTTGGCTGCGGCAGCTCTCGTGAGCACGCGCCTTGGGCGCTGGAAGATTTTGGTTTCAAAGTGGTGATTGCGCCTAGCTTTGCCGATATTTTCTACAACAACTCGTTCAAGAACGGCATTCTGCTAATCACTTTCCCAGAAGACGTAGTAGATCGCCTGTTTGCCGAAGTGGACGCCAATGAAGGCTACCAGTTGGATGTCGACCTGGAGCATCAGCGCGTCATTACCCCCAGCGGCGAGATTTTAGAGTTTGAAGTGGATGAGTTCCGCAAACACTGCTTGTTGGAAGGGTTGGACGATATTGGCTTGACGCTAAAAGACGAAGACGCCATTCGCGCCTTTGAGCAGAAACATAAAGCCGCGCGCCCGTGGTTATTCCGGCAGTCTGCGTAAGTATTTTTGAGATCTCGCAATGCGTGGGCAAGGGCAGGTCGACGCGAGGGTCTTTCGCCAAGGATGGCGAAAGTAGCGCCTAGGGATGGGTTTACAGCGCCCTCGCAGAGGCCTGCCGTTGACCCTAAGTTATTTAGTTGTAAGTGCTAAGGATTCAGCATGACTCATAAGGTTTTATTGTTACCGGGCGACGGTATTGGCCCCGAGATTGCGGCCCAGGCGGCACGCTTGTTAGAAGCTTGCCAAGAAGCGGGTTTGGATATTGAAGTGGAAGAGGGCTTAGTGGGTGGCTCTGCCTACGATGTCCACGGTGAGCCGCTGCCCGCGGAAACTCTGGAAAAAGCCAAAGCGGCCAGCGCTATTTTGCTGGGTGCGGTGGGTGGCCCCAAGTGGGATAAAATCGAAGATCTTTCCAAGCGTCCTGAAAAAGGGCTGTTGGGCCTGCGTAAAAACCTGGGTTTATTCGGTAATTTGCGCCCAGCCATGCTTTATCCGCAGCTCGCCAGCGCCTCCAGCCTCAAGCCTGAGTTGGTCGCCGGGCTGGATATTATGATCGTTCGCGAGCTGACAGGCGGGATCTACTTCGGCCAACCTCGTGGCATTGAAGTCCGTAATGGCGAGCGCGTAGGTTTTAACACCTATATTTATTCTGAAAGCGAAATTGAACGCATTGGTCGCGTTGCGTTTGAAATGGCTCAGAAGCGTGGCAAGAAGCTTTGTTCTGTCGATAAAGCTAACGTGCTGGAAGTCACCATTCTATGGCGGGAAGTGATGGAGCGTTTGGCGCCGGAGTATCCGGACGTAGAGCTTACCCACATGTATGTGGATAACGCCGCTATGCAGCTAGTACGTGCACCGAAGCAATTTGACGTGGTGGTCACCGGTAATATGTTTGGCGATATTCTCTCTGATGCCGCCGCTATGCTCACCGGTTCTATCGGCATGCTGCCTTCCGCATCGCTCAACGAAAGTGGGCAGGGCATGTATGAGCCTTGCCACGGCAGCGCGCCGGATATCGCTGGTCAGAATGTAGCTAATCCCTTAGCGATGATGCTCTCCGTCGCCATGATGTTGCGCTACTCACTGAATGAAAATGCCCTGGCGGAGCGTATTGAAGCCGCCGTCGGCAGCGTGCTGGATGACGGCCTGCGCACGGCGGATATCGCGTCAGAAGGTATGCAAACCATTGGCACAGACGCTATGGGTGATGCGGTATTGGCGGCGTTTGCCAAGCAGTAAAGTAATGGCAGTGTGACTGCGTTAAGGGCGCCTGGGGCAGGCCGTAGAGGGGGTCATTTGCCAAGGATGGCAAATGTAGCGCCCAGGGATGGGTTCACAGCGCCCCCTCCTAGGACTGTCGCAGGGGTAGCCCTTAACCTATCTCCTGGTTTCAAAATCAGCGTAAAGAAGTGTGTATAATATAGAGACTCATTTTTTGCAGGAGGACTTCATATGTTGAAAGTCGGTTTCGTGGGATGGCGAGGTATGGTGGGCTCTGTACTTATGCAGCGCATGCTGGACGATGGTGATTTTAACGGCATTGAGCCGGTGTTCTTCACCACCTCCCAGGTTGGCCAGCCCGGCCCCGATATCGGTGTAGATGTGCCTCCGCTTAAAGATGCCTTCGATATTGAAGCTCTCAAAGCGCTGGATGTTATCGTCACCTGCCAGGGTGGTGACTACACCAAGCCGGTCTACAAAGACCTGCGCAGTGCAGGCTGGAAAGGCTACTGGATTGATGCCGCTAGCACCCTGCGTATGGAAGATGAAGCGACGATCGTGCTGGATCCGGTTAACCGCAAGGTTATTGATGACCAGCTAGCCAAAGGCGCCAAAACATTTGTTGGCGGGAACTGTACTGTAAGCCTGATGTTGATGGGCTTGGGCGGTTTGTTTGAAGCCGATATGGTTGAATGGATGACCTCCATGACCTATCAGGCGGCTTCTGGTTCAGGCGCTAAGCACATGCGCGAGCTGCTCAACCAAATGGGGCAGTTACACGACAGTGTTGGTGAAGAGCTGAAGGACACCTCCAGTGCGATTCTGGATATTGATCGCAAGGTAACCGCCGCAATGCGCGGTGGCGATTTCCCGATCGATAACTTCGCCGCACCATTGGCAGGTAGCCTGCTACCGTGGATCGATAGCAAGCTGGAAAGCGGTCAGAGTCGTGAAGAGTGGAAGGCCAGTGTTGAGACCAATAAAATTCTTGGGCTCGGCAACAATCCGATCCCCATTGATGGCCTTTGTGTTCGTATCGGCGCAATGCGCTCGCACAGCCAGGCATTCACCATCAAGCTGAAGCACGATGTGCCGTTGGATGAGATCGAAGATCGCATTGCCAAGCACAACGAATGGGTCAAGCTGATCCCGAACGATAAGGATGCGACCATTGCTGGCCTAACACCTGCCGTTGCCACTGGTACGCTACAGGTGCCGGTTGGCCGCCTGCGTAAGCTGCAAATGGGGGGTGAATACCTCTCCGCATTCAGCGTCGGTGACCAGCTGCTGTGGGGCGCAGCAGAGCCCCTTAAGCGTATGTTGAAGATTCTGCGCGAACAGTAATTATTCGCTGTTATACGCTAGTCGAAAACGGGAAGCTGTTTGCAGCTTCCCGTTTTTTTGCGCTGCTAATAATTACGGTAGTGGGAAATACGGCTTTATTTCGTTAAGTTATGATAAAAAAGACGTAATACAATAAGCTTGCATCCATGGTAAAAAAGTAAGTAGGCGATCAGGGATCATTCATGAAAAAGACACTGACATGGATTACATGGCTCTCATTGAGTGCAGTGAGTCCTTTTGCACTAGCCGTTGGGCTGGGGCAGGCGAGTGTCGGCTCGTATCTGAATGCGCCTCTAAATGCTTCCATTCCATTGCTGGAAAGCAGTGACTACACCCTTGACGATATCCGAGTCAGCGTTGCCGAACCGGCAGATTTTGCCGCGGCGGGCCTTGAATGGACGCCTCTAGCCGCAAGTGTTCGTGCCCAGATTGTAGAGCAGCAAGGGCAACGACAAGTGCGTTTAAGCTCCGGTCAAACGATGCAGGAGCCTTGGCTTGACCTGCTGCTGGCGGTTGAGTTTCCGGGCGGCCAGCAATTTCGTGACATCACCTTGCTGTTTGATCCCCAGGGCTATTCCCAACAAGGGCAGGCGCAAAGCGCTGCTCCCAACGCTGCGCCAACACCGAGTAACGCAGCGACTCCTCCGGTGGCTGAAGCCAGATCAGCGGCGCCACCCGTGGTAAGCGAACGTGGAGATGGCAGCAGCGCGTATGTCGGTAGCGGCGATACGCTATGGGGCGTCGCAGAGCGCGTTAAACCCCCTCAAGCCAGCGTTCAGCAGATGATGGTGGCGCTACTGGAAGCCAATCCAGACGTCTTTCCTAGCGGCAATATAAATGATATGCGTGCAGGCCAAACGCTGAGTGTCCCTGATGCTGAGCGAATTTTGGCGCGCTCCCATCTTGATGCTGACGCTGCTATCAAAGCGATGAATGAAGCCTGGCGCGCTCGCCGCAACGGCTCATTGGAGGCAGTGCCGATACCTGACGTTGAAGCAGATACAGTTTCAAACCTCGCTATAGCCGTGACCCAAACCCTTGAGGCTACTGGTGCAACTGGGCCCGACAGCGCGCTTGCCGCGGGTGGCGCTGAAACAAATGAGCGAGAAGCAAGCGAGCCCGCAGTAAACGACCCAACTGCGCTGGAAGAGGCTGCCGACGAGCCCGAGGCGTTGACGCGGGCAGAATTAACCGAGCAGCTGCGGCTAAGCCAAGCGACGCTTCAGCAGGTAATGGAAGAGCGCGCGTTAATGCGTGCCGAGCTTAATGCGCTGCGTAGCGAAGTGGCCTCGCTAACTCAGGCGTTGAGCGATGCGTTGGCTGCTCAAGAGCAGTCACCAGAACCACACATTGCCAGCATGGACGAGATGGGCAGCCCGGGAGTGGCTGCCTTGGTTGAGCGTTATCAGTGGCCGCTCGCGTTAGCTGCCATCGCGCTGCTTCTGGGAGTGTTGGTGTGGCTGCGCAAGCGACGTGAAGAGACCTGGGAAGATGTCCCGCTTGCTGAGCCAGTAGCAAAGCCAACAGTCACGCCTGGTGCTGCACCTAAAGCGGCCTCTAAGACAGCGCCGATGTCTGAGGCTGTTCCTATTGCGTACCCAATCCAGGCGAATGATGACGACGTGGAAGAGCCACATCAACAAAGCGAGCCACAGGTCGCCATCGAAGACGAACCCGAGATTTCTTACACCAGCGCAGCGTCAACGGCGAACTCCGATCAGTGGTTAATTGATGAGCAAGCGCAAACGCCCGAGCAAGATGACACGCTTCGCTATGAAAACAGTTATGAAACAAATTATGAAAATAGCTATGAGAATAGTTATGAAAAAAGCCAGGCATCCGGGTTGGCTGAGCAGGGGCGTCAGCGTCGCTTAGGTCTGCATGTTGCCCCCGATAACGGTTCTGATCACTTGTCATTAGCGCCGCCACTAAGCCCAGCGCCCATGCGTTTGTTGCTGGCTTCTCTCAGTGCTGACTTAAAATCGGCTGAGCCAGCGGCACCTGTTGATCATGTACAGCCAACCGAACGCGCCCCCAAAGGGTCTGAGGATGCCGAGCACCGCTTCATCGATTACCACCCGCCCACTTTAATGAACACGCCAAGTAGCCAAGAAGCCCTGCGTACCGAAACCCCAATGCAGCCTACGGTAGAGTTCGCCAGTCAGCCTGACGCCGAACCTGTTTCGCCTGCGAAACAACCTCGTCGGCCGATTGAAGAGGAGTGGGAAATTGAAGAGGTAGCATTCAAGCCGCGAGGCCTGGATAATAGCGAACCTTCAAAATCTTCAAAATGATGTGGCTTGATGACGCTGTTCTATCACTTCGATGAGAAAATTCCGCTTACGGGTCGTTTGGCAATGGGTATCGAGTACGACGGTACCCATTACTGTGGCTTTCAGCGCCTTAAGCACGCCGCATCTGTTCAGGCTTCGCTAGAGGCAGCGCTGGCCAAGGTGGCCAATGAACCTATTAGGGTGCACGCCAGTGGGCGCACCGATTCTGGGGTGCACGCCACTCGGCAAATTGTCCATTTTGATCCGCCAGTAGGGCGCTCCGAAAAAGCCTGGATTTTTGGTGCCAACACCCAGTTACCTCGCGACATAGCCGTGCGCTGGGTGAAACCAGTGGGCGACGACTTTCATTCACGCCTGTGCGCCCTGGGGCGCCGCTACCGATACGTCTTGCTGAACCAGATTAGCCGCCCCGTACTGGAGCGCGCCAATGTGACCTGGTGCCGAGATCCGTTAGACGCCGATGCCATGCATCGAGCCGCTCAGGCGCTGGTAGGGGAGCACGATTTTTCGAGCTTCCGTGCCGCTGGCTGTCAATCAAAAACCCCCTGGCGGCATATGCACTTTGTCGACGTAAAGCGCTACGGCCAGCTAGTCATGATTGATATTCAAGGAAATGCGTTCCTGCACCATATGATCCGCAATATTGCCGGTGCGCTGGTGAGCGTTGGCCGCGGTGCTCAAAAAGAAGCCTATATTGGTGAACTTTTAGCGCTTCAAAACCGTCGCAAAGGCGATGTCACGGCGCCCGCCTGCGGGCTGCATTTTGTTGATTCGGTATACGATGAGCGCTTTGATTTGCCTAAGGAGCCTTTAGGGCCGCAATTACTCGCATTTACCGGCGAGTGGACAGGTGAGCGTGAGCTTCCCGATACGCCACGGGTTGCCTATCGTCGAAACCGGTCATTAAGCAACCGGGCCAATAGTCCTGAACAGGAGGCGTCTTCATGAGTGATATGCCCCGAACCCGAACACGCATTAAATTCTGTGGTTTTACCCGCGGCGAGGATATTGATCGTGCCGTGGCGCTAGGGGTGGATGCCTTAGGCTTTGTGATGTGGCCGAACAGTGCCCGTAGTGTGGATGTCGAACAACTGGCGGTGCTTTCAGCGCGCGTGCCGGCATTTGTGACCCGCGTAGGGCTGTTTGTAGATCAGGATGATGAGCTGATTGAGCGCTGTCTGCCCTATTTAGATATGCTCCAGTTTCATGGCAGCGAAACGCCTGACGCCTGCCAGCGCTTTTCGCTGCCCTGGATGAAAGCGCTACGCATGCGCGATGAAATAGATTTAGCGTATGAAGCTGAACGCTATCATGGAGCTCAGGCGCTGCTGTTAGATGCTTACCGGCCCGGAGTGCCGGGGGGCACAGGGGAGACCTTTGATTGGTCGAGAATCCCCGCAAATCTAGCAAAACCTGTTATCCTCGCCGGTGGGTTGAGTGCTGATAATATCGCTGACGCTGTGCGCCAAGTAGCGCCTTATGCAGTGGATGTCTCCGGTGGTATTGAAGCCTCCCACGGCTGTAAAGATGCCGATAAGATGGCGTCTTTCGTTCGTCATGTGGCATTAGCCGACGCCTGTTAGCGCTCTTTGCGCACGTTTAGATAGACGCAGTTCATGTATGTTGCCTATGGGTATTTTATCGAGCTACGTTGTTAAGTTGATTCATTTATTGGTTGCCTGTTCTGGCGATCTTGTGAGGTGTCTCTGTGACCGCTTCTGAAACCGTTTCTAACACTGTGCTGAAAACAAAGTTCAGTGACCTGACCCGAATGCCGGATGCCCGTGGTCATTTTGGCCCCTACGGCGGTCGGTTTGTGTCAGAAACCCTCAGCTTTGCTTTGGAAGAGCTGGAAAAAACATATTTCAGCTTACGTGATGACCCCGACTTCCAAGCTGAGTTTGACTATGATCTTGCCCACTATGTGGGGCGCCCGTCGCCGCTTTATCATGCCAAACGCTGGTCGGAAAGCCTTGGTGGCGCACAGATTTGGTTGAAGCGGGAAGACCTGAATCACACCGGCGCTCATAAGGTCAACAACACCATCGGCCAGGCGCTACTGGCAAAGAAAACCGGTAAGCCACGCATTATTGCTGAAACGGGGGCGGGTCAGCATGGCGTTGCCTCGGCCACTGTTGCTGCTCGCCTTGGCCTTGAATGCGATATTTATATGGGGGCGGAAGACGTCCAACGCCAGAAACTAAACGTCTATCGTATGCGCTTACTGGGCGCACGGGTGATTCCGGTAGAGTCCGGTACGCGTACGCTTAAAGATGCCATGAACGAAGCGCTGCGTGACTGGGTCACCAACGTTGATAACACTTTCTATATCATCGGTACCGTGGCTGGCCCACACCCTTATCCGCTGCTCGTACGTGATTTTAACGCGGTCGTGGGCCGTGAAGCGCGTCGCCAGTCGTTGGAGCAGATCGGCCGTTTGCCAGATGCGCTGATTGCCTGTGTTGGGGGCGGCTCGAATGCCCTGGGGCTGTTCTATCCGTTCGTTGAAGATGATGACGTTGCTATGTACGGCGTAGAAGCCGGTGGCGATGGGGTTGAAACGGGCCGCCACGCGGCACCGCTGGCGTCCAACGCCCCGCGCGGTGTGCTGCACGGTAACCGCACCTATTTAATGTCCGATGAAGCTGGTCAGGTGTCAGACACTCACTCTATTTCAGCTGGCCTGGATTACCCGGGCGTAGGCCCGGAGCACGCCCTGTGGAAGGATGTTGGCCGTGTTAAATATGTGGTGGCTAACGACAACGAAGTGCTGGAAGCGTTTCGTGAGTTGACGCATATGGAAGGCATTATGCCCGCTCTTGAGTCGGCGCATGCGCTGGCCCATGCCAAGGTATTGGCACCTACCATGCGTCCGGACCAACATATCGTGGTCAACCTTTCTGGGCGTGGCGACAAAGACATCATGACCGTTGCTAAGATTGATGGCATCGAATTTTAAGGTCAGCTTTTTTAAGGGCGAGCATGAACCGTATTGATCAGCGTTTCAGTGAACTTAAACAGCAGGGCCGCAAGGCTCTGATCCCTTACATCACCGCAGGGGACCCAGCACCGCAGTATACGGTGGGCTTTATGCACGCACTGGTAGACGCCGGTGCCGATGTCATTGAGCTTGGCGTGCCTTTTTCCGACCCAATGGCCGATGGCCCAGTGATTCAGAAAGCCTGTGAACGTGCGTTAAAGCAGGGCACCCGACTGGTTGACCTGATGCAAATGGTCAAAGAGTTTCGCCAAACCGACACCACGACGCCGGTCGTGTTAATGGGATATTTAAATCCTATTGAGCGTATTGGTTACGAGAACTTTGCTGACCAAGCTGCCAGTGTCGGCGTCGACGGCGTGTTGATTGTCGATATGCCGCCGGAAGAAGCCGATGAAATTGGCCCATTGCTGAAATCTCGTGATTTAGCGGCGATTTTTCTCGTTGCGCCTACCACTTCTAACGAGCGTGCCGCTACAATATGCGCCCATGGCGAGGGCTACTTATACTATGTTTCGCTGAAAGGCGTGACAGGCGCCGCCACCCTGAATGCCGAAGACGTAGCCGAGCACTTGGCTCCACTGCGGGGGATGACCGATTTGCCGCTTTGCGTTGGTTTTGGCATTCGTGATGGCGTTACGGCCGCGGAAGTGGCTAAAGTCGCCGATGGTGTAATTGTCGGTAGTGCCTTGGTTAACCGTATCGCCGAAAGCTTGGATGCGCCGGAAACCATTGCGGGCCAGTTGAAAAGTGTATTAGCAGAAATGCGTACGGCGATGGATGCCTAAAGCTAAATGCTTTATCGCCTATACTTAACAGTTTGACGACACTCATCAAGCCTGGTTTTGCCAGGCGTTGACGTATAACGGAAGCCTTTTTGATATGAGCTGGTTAGACAAGATCGTACCCTCCATGGGTCGTATCCAGCGTAAAGACCGTCGCGCTAGCGTTCCCGACGGCCTCTGGCGTAAATGTCCCAAGTGCGAAGCGGTTCTCTATCTTCCTGAGTTAGAGAAACACAATAGCGTCTGCCCCAAGTGCGATCACCACCTGCGCTTGACGGCACGTAAACGCTTGGACTGGTTCTTGGATAAAGCAGGACGCGAAGAGATCGCGGCGGAAATCGAACCCAATGATCGATTGAAGTTTCGCGACTCTAAAAAATACAAAGACCGCCTGACTGCAGCGCAAAAAGATACCGGTGAGAAAGATGCACTGGTGGCCATGCGCGGTGAGCTGGACGGTTTGCCGGTAGTAGCGGTTGCCTTTGAGTTCACCTTTATGGGCGGCTCAATGGGGGCGGTGGTAGGCGAGAAGTTTGTGCGCGCCGCTACGCTCGCACTGGAAGAGAATATTCCACTGGTGTGTTTTGCAGCTTCGGGCGGTGCGCGTATGCAGGAAGCGCTCTTCTCGTTGATGCAGATGGCCAAAACTTCTGCGGCGCTTGAGAAGCTCAAGCAGGCGGGAGTGCCGTATATTTCAGTGCTTACTGATCCTGTCTTTGGCGGCGTTTCAGCCTCGTTGGCTATGCTTGGTGATTTAAATATTGCCGAACCCAATGCATTGATTGGCTTCGCTGGCCCACGGGTCATCGAACAAACGGTGCGTGAAACTCTACCAGAAGGGTTCCAGCGCAGTGAGTTTCTGCTTGAGCATGGCACTGTCGATATGATCGTTCATCGTCATGAAATGCGTGCCCGCGTGGGCAGTGTGCTGCGTAAACTGACTCATCACGATGCTACGCCAGTTAGTTCGTTGTCGACGGATGATGCGGACGTTTCAGAACCTATCGTCGAAGAGGCAGCGTTAGCGGACACTGCTGACGTCACTTATGAAAGCATTGAGCCAGCTAAGAAGGACACTTCCTCTACCGCTAAGAGTGACGACCATACACGCAATGCCTGATTCTTTGCAGCCAGACTCTTTGTCGCCCTTGTCTTTAAACCAATGGCTTCAACATTTGGAAACGTTGCACCCGGTCGGAATCGATATGGGCCTGGAGCGAGTTTCCAAAGTGGCAAAGCGTATGAGGCTGCTTTCAAGCCCGATTGCTCCCCGCGTTATTACCGTGGCGGGAACGAATGGCAAGGGCTCAACCCTTGCCATGATCGAGAGCATTGCCCGTGCCCACGGTTGGCGGGTGGGTACCTATACGTCACCCCACTTATTGCGCTACAACGAACGCGTCAAAATCGACGGTCAGGAAGCTGAAGATCAACTGCTCGTAGAAGGTTTTGAGCACGTTGAGCGAGCACGCTTGCAGGATGATGAAATCAGCCTGACCTATTTTGAGGCGGGCACACTGTGTGGGCTGTGGTGCTTGGCCAACGCAGAACTTGATCTTGCGGTACTTGAAGTAGGTCTTGGCGGTCGGCTTGATGCGGTCAATATCATTGATGCAGATGTAGCCATCGTCACCACGATTGCTCAGGATCATGCTAACTTTTTAGGCACCGATCTGGCTCAGATTGGGCGCGAAAAAGCCGGTATCTTCCGTGCTGGTAAGCCAGCCATCTTAGGCAGTCAAGCGCTACCTGTAAGCGTTTCCGAATGCGCGCAGTCGTTAGCAGTGCCTAAGTTTGCATTAGGGCAGCAGTTTACCCACCAAACCATGGGTGAAGAGTATTCCAATTGGCGCTGGCAGGGGCAGCAAGCGGATGGCACAAGCATCGTCGTTGACGCGCTTCCTGACCCTGGGCTACCTATCGATAATGCGGCGACTGCATTACAAGCGCTCGTACTTGCCGGAATGGCGTTGGTGCCCGCTCATGTAAAAGTAGGGCTCGCAACGGTGCAACTGGCTGGGCGGCTACAATGGATTGGTCCATGGTGCCTGGATGTTGGGCATAATCCGCATGCCGCCGAGTACGTCGCTCGCCACTTACCGTCACCGCCCGAAGGGGGCCAGCAGTGGGGCCTTATCGGCATGTTGAATGATAAGGATATTGACGGTGTCATACAGGCATTATCAGCCCGCATCAGCGATTGGGTATGCGTGTCGCTGACAGGCGAACGAGGTTGCCTGGCAAGTGAGTTGTCGCAACGTATTATAGCTCAGGGAGGGCGGGTGCACTTTTGCGCAGAGTCGCCGCACGCTGGCGCCGATTGGCTCGCTAAGGTGTTAACGCCCAATGATCGTGTCTTGGCCACCGGGTCGTTCTTTACTGTAGCGGCACTGCTAGCTCGGCCACTGCCAACAGGCGCCGCGTCGCTTGATGGAGACGGAAATGAAATACGGTAAAACTGAACGCATTAGCGGTATTGTAATTTTGCTCGCGTTGCTGGCGATCTTTGTGCCGTGGCTAATGAGTGACCCCGCACCCCGAGAAGAGCGTCCCCAGCCGAGCTTTGTCATTGAGCAGCCGGTAGAGGTGGAGCGCCGTAATGTACCCGCGCCAGAAAGGCCCTCAACCATTGATGAGCCTGCATTATCTTCAGTACCCAGTGAAGAGAGTGATGACGGCTCTATTCCTATTGATGCCAACCCGCGAGCGCCGCAAACCGATCAAATCGCTGCTTCAAACCCGTCGCCTTCTAGTACTGAAGCGGCAGGCTCCAATGAGCCCGACGAGGCGCCGACTGTTCCTGATAGTGACCCCATCGCTGATTTAATTGCCTCGAACAGTGGCAGTGGTCAAAGCAGCGCTGGAAGCGAGTCACAAAGCTCATCACAAAGTTCTTCACAAAGCGCTTCTAGTCCTTCTTCCACCGCTCAAGGGGAGTGGGCGGTGCAAGTGGGCAGTTTTGGTGAACCAGCGAATGCCCAGCGACTTAGTGCACAACTGTCAGAAGAGGGGTTTAGCGTTTATCAACGTGAGCGTGATAACAATATGACCACTGTATTTGTTGGCCCTTATGCCACCTCCGAAGACGGTGAATCCGCCATGTCCTCGATCAAAGAACGCGCCAATGTTCAGGGCCTTCTTGTTCGAGTAAGAGACTAAACCATGGCGTTAACATGGATTGATGCGGTGTTCTTGGCCGTGCTGGCGTTATCGATGCTAGCCGGTTTCGTAAGAGGGTTTGTACGCGAAGCATTAGGATTGGCCGCCTGGGTCGTCGCGTTAATGGTGGCTCGGGTGCTTGCCGAACCGGTGGCGGAACTGATGAGCGGGTTTATTGAAAGCTTTGATGCCCGCCTTGTGCTCGCTTTCGTGCTGGTAATTTTTGCCGTCATTTTACTGTGTGGCATTGTGATTCGTTTAGTGCATGCCGCGGTTGAGTGGGTGGGCATGGGGCTTTTGAACCGCGTGGCGGGGGCCGCTTTCGGTGTCGCCCGCGGGGCGGTTGTTTTGCTTGTGGCGACGGTGCTGATTACGCTCACCCCGTTATCTGAGCTACAGGCGTGGCAACAGGCGGAGCTGCGCCCGACCTTTATCCAACTGCGCGATTGGGCGGTGAGTCAGTTAAACCAGTGGGATCGCGAGCTGCCTGATGCGCCGTCGTCACTACGAGACATTTCTCTGCCTGCGTTGCGCCTGCCGGGTGCAGCGGAACGTGAAGTTATCCCGACAGGTGATTGACCTGTTACTGAAGTCGATTCTACGAACGTACGGGCTTGCTTAGGTAAGTGACTTAGGTAAGCCATGGCATTAAGCGAGGTAACGTGAATGTGCGGTATAGTGGGCCTTCTAGGCAAACAGGCGGTAAATCAGGGAATCTACGATGCCCTGACCGTACTTCAGCATCGTGGCCAGGACGCTGCTGGCATGATGACATGGAGCGAGGGACGCTTCTTACTGCGCAAGAGTAACGGACTGGTTCGTGACGTATTCCACACCCGCCACATGGCTCGCCTGAAAGGCAACCTGGGCATTGGTCATGTACGTTATCCGACGGCAGGCTCTTCAAGTGAAGCAGAGTCGCAGCCGTTTTATGTCAACTCGCCTTATGGTATTGCGCTGGCGCACAACGGCAACCTGACCAACTCCGAGCAGTTGAAACAGGAGCTATTCTCGACCGATTTACGCCACATCAATACCAGTTCCGATTCTGAAGTGCTGCTCAACGTATTTGCCCATGAGCTGGGCAAGCAAGGCTTACATCTGGAAGCGGAAGATATCTTTGATGCCGTGCGTCGCGTTCACCGTCGCTGTAAAGGTGGCTATGCCGCCGTGGCGATTATCAATGGCTTTGGCATGGTGGCGTTCCGCGACCCCTTCGGTATTCGCCCGGTGGTCTTCGGTACCCGCGAAGAGGAAAACGGTCAAGCGGTCATGATCGCCTCCGAATCCGTTGCGTTGGACGTCGGTGGCTTTGAGCTTGAGCGTGATCTGTCGCCTGGTGAAGCTATTTTTGTCGATATCGAAGGCAATATTCATACTCAAGTCTGTGCTGATCGTCCGCTGCTTCGCTCGTGCATTTTTGAACACGTTTATTTAGCGCGCCCAGACTCGTTGCTAGACGGTGCCTATGTTTACGGTACCCGGATGCAGATGGGCCGTAAGCTGGGGGATCGAATCCTCAATGAATGGCCGGATCACGATATTGATGTGGTCATTCCTATTCCCGATACGTCGCGCACCTCTGCCCTCGAAATGGCACAGCACCTTGGGGTGACCTATCGCGAAGGGTTTATGAAGAACCGCTACATTGGCCGTACCTTTATTATGCCGGGGCAGACTCAGCGGAAGAAATCGGTACGTCAAAAGCTCAACGCTATCGACGTTGAGTTTAAAGGCAAGAACGTGCTGCTGGTGGATGACTCCATCGTGCGCGGCACGACCTGTAAGCAGATCATCCAGATGGCGCGTGATGCCGGTGCCCGTAAGGTCTATTTTGCCTCGGCGGCGCCGCCGGTTCGCTTCCCCAATGTGTATGGCATCGATATGCCCGCCGCGTCTGAGCTGATTGCCCATGGCCGTAGCGAAGAGGAGGTCGGTGATTTAATTGGGGCTGACCGCATCTTCTATCAAAACCTGGAAGATCTAAAAGCGGCGTGTCGTGAAGTGAATCCTGAAATGGAAGAGTTCGATTGCTCGGTGTTTGACGGCAACTACGTCACCGGCGATATCGACGACGCTTATTTGGCCGCGCTTGAAGCTAGCCGTAATGATTCTGCCAAGGATCAGAGCGCTGGCGATCACGCTCTTGTCGATATGCACAATCAAGACGATGACCTGGACGATTAGGAGTGAAGCCTTATGCATGATGACAATCATCAGGAAGACGGTCACCAGGATGAATGGTCATTAGAGACACTGGCGATCCGGGCAGGCCATCAGCGCACCTTTGAGCAGGAGCACTCGGAGCCTATTTTTCCGACCTCGAGCTTTGTTTATGAAAGCGCTGCAGAAGCGGCGCGTAAGTTCGGTGGCCAAGAGCCTGGTAACGTTTATTCGCGCTTTACCAACCCGACAGTGCATACCTTTGAGCGTCGCCTAGCGGCGCTTGAAGGCGGCGAGCGCTGTGTTGCCACCAGTTCGGGCATGTCGGCCATTCTGTCGACAGCGTTGGCATTGCTTTCCGCAGGGGATGAAATTGTGGCCTCCCGGTCGCTATTTGGCTCAACGGTTAGCCTGTTCGATAAGTATTTAGGCAAGTTTGGTATTACCACGCGTTATGTCGAGCTTTCCAATGCCGCTGCATGGGAAGCGGCGATCACGCCCAAAACGCGTCTATTGTTTGCCGAAACGCCCTCGAACCCGCTGTCTGAAATTGCCGATATTCCGGCCCTGGCCGCGTTGGCCAAACGTCACGACGCGCTGCTGGCAATTGATAACTGCTTCCTCACACCGGCCCTCCAGCAGCCGTTGGCGCTAGGTGCTGACCTAGTCATCCATTCGGCGACTAAGTATTTGGATGGGCAGGGCCGTGCCATTGGCGGGGCAGTAGTGGGGAGCCATGCGCTGCTTGAAGAAGTGTTCGGTGTGGTACGTACCTGCGGCCCGTGCTTGAGCCCTTTCAATGCCTGGATATTCACCAAAGGGTTGGAAACACTATCACTGCGTATGAAAGCGCATTGTGAAAATGCCTTGATCCTTGCCCGTTGGTTAGATGCACATCCGGCAGTGAACCGCGTGTTCTATAGCGGCCTGGAGGATCATCCACAGCACGCCTTGGCCAAACAGCAGCAAAAGGGGTTCGGCGCCGTATTGGGCTTTGAAGTGAAGGGCGGTCAGGAAGGCGCGTGGCAGGTAATTGATGCGACTCGCATGCTTTCGATAACGGGTAATTTAGGTGATGTTAAAACCACGATTACCCACCCGGCCACCACTACCCATGGGCGTCTTTCTGATGACCAAAAGGCCGCTGCCGGTATCGCCCCTGGCTTGATCCGAGTCGCGGTAGGGTTAGAAAGCCAGGAAGACATTCAGCGTGATTTAGCCCGTGGGTTGGATGCCCTGGCTGCGAGTTAACTAGCCGCTTGATAAGCAAAACCGGCCCAGCAGTAGGCCGGTTTTTTTCTGCGCCAATCTCAATCAGCACGCTATCTTCAAACAGTGGTTTTTACGAATGATGTGTTCTGCTTTTTTCAGCGGTTCCTAACGCGGTTACACGATATGCTTGCGTTGTTAACGTATTCGCTAACGGGTAGCGACGAATAAGGGAAAACAATGATGTGGAGTAATAGTCGCAGCGGGTGGGGGTTGATCAGTATTCTGTTTCACTGGCTAAGCGCGCTGGCTATTACCGGTCTGTTTGCGCTGGGCTGGTGGATGACGGACCTTGGCTATTATGACCCCTGGTACAATCAGGGCCCATGGGTACATCGCTCGATTGGTATGTTGCTACTATTTGCCACCTTGGCGCGATTAGTATGGCGTTTTGCTCAGCCAACCCCTACGGCAGAAGGCGGCCGCCTAGAGGTTATTGCTGCCCATGTGGGGCATATCGCTCTTTATGTGCTTGTATTGCTGGTCATGGTGAGCGGCTACTTAATTTCTACCGCTGACGGGAGCGGTATCAGTGTCTTTGGTTGGTTTGAGGTGCCTGCACTGGTATATGACTTCCCCAACCAGGCAAGCTTGGCAGGTAACGTACATTGGTATAGCGCTCTGGCATTGATGATTATATCGGCAGGTCACGCGCTTGCCGCGTTTAAGCATCACTGGCTAGACCGGCACTCAACATTGGTACGTATGCTAAACCCAGCGCATAGCCGAGCTAGCGATCATAGTGCAACAAAGTCATCACGTTAGCCGTTTACACTTTTTCTAAACATCGCGCGTAAGATAATTGACTTTCCGCGGTGCCTATTAAGTAAAGCAAGGAGCAATTCAATATGTTCAAGAAAACAGCATTTGCATCCGCGATTGCCGCTGTAGCGCTGGTACCATTGAGCCAAGCACAGGCAGCTGATTACCAAATCGATACCGAAGGCCAGCACGCCTTTATTCAATTCAAAATTTCTCACTTGGGCTTCTCTTACATTCTAGGTAGCTTTGAAGAGTTTGAGGGCCAGTTCGCTTACGATCCTGAAGACCTTGAAGCATCTTCAGCAGAAATCGAAGTCCAAGTGGATAGCCTGACCAGCAACCATGCTGAGCGTGACCGTCATATCCTGAGCGGCGACTTCCTGAATGCCAGTGAATTTCCGACAGCGACCTTTACCTCCACAGGCTTTGAGTCAACGGGTGATAATGAAGGCGTGTTGACCGGTGATTTGACCCTGCACGGCGAAACTCAAGAGATTGAAATGCCGGTTACCCTGATGGGTGAAGGCGATGACCCGTGGGGCAACTACCGCGCTGGTTTTGAAGGCAGCACTACGCTGACCTTGGGCGATTACGGTATTAATATGAGTGACTTCCCTGAATCTATGCATGAACTTGAGCTATATGTGACGTTTGAAGGTATTCGTCAGTAAGAACTTACTGAGCTAAGTACGCCACTGCCCTTTAAGGGCGGTGGCGTTTTACGTTACAACCGATAAATAATTATCCATCACCTAAGGAGAGAGTGCTTGGCTGCTGTCATGCAACAAAAAGAGTTGGCGATAACCCTATGGCGCCAAACGTGGCCTATGGCCATTGGGGTGTTGGCGCTATTGGGTTTTCAACTTGTTGATAGCGCATTTATTGCTCGTTTGGGTACTGCGCCGTTGGCCGCGCAATCATTTACCTTTCCGTTGTCGTTTCTGATTATCGGCATTCAGGTAGGGATGGGTATTGCGATTGCCGCGCTTATTTCGCGGGCATTGGGGGCGGGTGAAGAAGCCCGGGCGAGACGCTTAAGCAGTTTGGTGCTTATGGCGGGTGGCGGCGTCATCGGCCTCTTGGCGATCGCATTATGGATATTTTATGTGCCTATCTTTCGACTGCTGGGCGCGGATGAAACGACGCTTTCCTATATCCGCATTTATTGGGCACCTCAGCTGCTATCCGCATGGTTGGGGGCACTGCTTTATTTCAGCTACAGCGTTTTTCGTGCCCACGGTGACACCCGTCTACCAGGCAAAATGATGGTGCTGAGTAGTCTTGTGAACCTTGTTCTCGATCCACTGCTAATCTTTGGTATTGGTGATTGGGAAGGCTGGGGTCTACCTGGCGCAGCCTGGGCAACCGCGATTGCTTTTTCAGTAGGTCTATTGGTGACCACGCGTAAATTACTTAAACGCCAGTGGGCCGCTCAGCAGGGACTGTGGCAAGAGGCCAAACAGTCGTGGCGGCCATTTACGGGTATTGCCGCACCGGCCATGGTCAGCCAGCTGATGCCACCCTTGGCTGCGATGCTGGCAATCTCTGTTGTGGCGGGCCTGGGTGAAAGCGAAGTGGCCGCCTGGGGCTTGGCAAGCCGTTTGGAGACACTCTCACTGATGGTCATTCTGGCCATGACCATGTCGCTGCCGCCGTGGTTAGGGCGTTGCTACGGGGCTGGTGATTGGGGGCAGATACAGCAGCTGATGACGTTAGCCATTAAGGTCGCGCTATTTTGGCAACTGGGTCTCGGCATAGTGTTGGCACTGGGAGCGCCCTGGCTAGCGATGGCGTTGGCAGGCAACCCGGATGTGAAAAGCGAGCTGACGCTGCTGATTCGTTTTCTCTTGCCTAGCTATGCGGCACTAGGTGTTTGCATGCTAGTCGTCTCGGCAGGTAATGCGTTAGGTTGGCCATTACGAGCCATGCTGTTATCCAGTGCGCGGCTGTTTATTTGTTATTTGCCTTGCCTATGGTTGGGCTCGCAGTTCTTCGGTTGGTGGGGGCTGGCGGCGGGTGCGGCCGTGGGGAATCTGCTGGCAGGCTTTATGGCATGGCTCGTTATGCGGCGTATGTTATCCCGCCCGCATCGGCAGGCGGGATTCATCCATTAACGCTTGCGTGCTGCTTCCTGATAGGAAAAATACATAAACAGTAGTGCCATACCCAAGTAGCCCATGACAAACTCTGGCGCTGCATTGAAAGAGAGTTTAGGGGCGTGCATTAGTCCGAAAAACGAAAAGCCCGCCGCAATTGCCGCGAAGGCGGCTGCACGCCTAAACTGATGATCAATCACCGAGACCGTCATAGCGCCCAGTAGGATCGCCATAAACATGGCCCCTTGGCCCATTACTACGATGGCACTTGAGATATCGGTCACTACCTCGCCAGCCCCGCGATTAAAGCGCGTCATCACGTAGTTAGCAAAGTAGGGCAGCATGGCCAGCGCCACGGCAGGGTAGTAGCGCGTGTCGTTGGCTTGAAAGGCGGTCGCAATCATCGACATGCCAACAAAGACTAGAATGGGCGCTACTACAGAAACGGGAATAATTGCTGCCAGCGCAGCAATGAGACCGAACATGGTGGCTAAGGCATATACAGCGCCATTCAGCAGGCTGTATCCCCGGCCCGCGCCCATCCATTTAGCGCCTACCGTTGCGATATAAACCGTAGTTGGAAAGACGCCGCCAAATAGCGCGCCAATCATGGTGCCTGCGCCATCTACTGCCTGGCATTCGCGCACATCGTATTTGTCGCCTGCCGCCTCCATTGCTTCCACGTTGTTCATGGTTTCAATAGCGTTATACAGTGTAATGGGCAGCACCACGGTCAGCACTGCAAGCATGCTGGTCAGCAGTAGCCCCAGCCCCTCAAACCAGGCCAGATTGGGAAGTAATGGATAAAAGCCTAGGTGGGTAAAGGCATCGCTAAACCGTTCGGTGCCAGCGTCGCCAATCAAGTAGGCCATGGCGGTACCGACAATAATGGCAAATAGCGAGGTTGGAAGCTTAAAGGGCATGCTGACGCGGGCCACTAAGCCAACAATAATAATCGCTAACACCAGCAGGCCGATAATCGGCATTTCGAGTGTTTTAAACAGCATTTCTCCGGCAATAAACGTCAGTGCAACGCCGGCCACTGCGCCAAGCATAGCGGCTCTTGGTAAGTGGTATTGCACCCAGCGACCAATGACGCTAATCGCGGCTTCAATGGCACCGCTTATAAAGCAGGCGGCAACAGCCACTTTCCAAGCCATTTCCGCATCGCCGGTGAGCTGTTTGGCGGGTAGCAATACGCCGAACAGGAATACGAACATCACCGGCGTCGAGATACCGTAAGAGAGCGCTGTCACATCCGCCCGGTTCTCTTTGCGTGCCAGCCTTGCCGCGCTCCATGCATAGTAGAAGTTGCCTACCATCACCGCTACCGCTGCGCCGGGCAGCACTTGCCCATAGACAATGGAGGCAGGAAACCCCATGCCCAGCATAGTGATGGCGATAATGACAAAGTTGGCGATGTTGTTTTGGAAGAGAGCGAAGAATGCGTCAGTGTCTTCTTTTTTGTACCACGGATAGTGAGTGCTGGCAGCCGCCATGTTATGCCTCTTGATTATGGTGTGTTGTATACAAGGCTATACTGAGTGTGCCGAAGTGTTGACTAATCGGTCAAATGCCTAATACATGAAAACGCCCAGGCGTTGCCTGGGCGTTTGTTACTGCGTTGCTGCTTGGCGATTAGTCGTTAACAGCGGCAATCGCTTTGGCCAAGTAGGGGAGATTCTCGTGGGAGAAGCCCGCTACGTTGGCGCGACCCGAGCGCACCATGTAGATACCAAACTCGTCACGCAGGCGATCGACCTGTTCCGGCGTTAAGCCGGTGTAGGAGAACATGCCACGCTGCTCAGCAACGCAGGCGTACTTCTCGTCCAGTCCGTAGGGCTTCAGTGCTTCCACAAAGTCGCGGCGCAGGGTATTGATGCGATCACGCATTTCGGTGAGTTCTTCACGCCACATCTCGGTCAGTTCGGCGTCGTGGAGAATTTCGCTGACGATAGAGCCGCCGTGAGCGGGCGGGTTCGAGTAGTTCTCACGGGCAACGATGGCGACTTGAGAGCGGATGTTGTCCATCTGCTCGTTATTTTTGGCCACCATGATCAAGCAACCGGTACGCTCGCAGTAAATACCAAAGTTTTTAGAGCATGAGCTGGTGATGATCGCTTCATCAAGGTTCTCTGCCAGCAGGCGCACGCCATAAGCATCTTCATCCAGACCTTCGCCAAAGCCTTGATAGGCGAAATCGATCAGCGGAAGCAGCTTGCGTTCACGCACGATTTCCAGCACTTCCTGCCACTGGTCATGGGAAAGATCAAAACCGGTAGGGTTATGGCAGCAGGCGTGTAGCACCACCACATCACCTTCAGGAATGCTTTTCAGCGCTGACCGCATGCCGTCAAAGTCGAGACGGTTGTCGGGGTCAACGTAAGGGTACTTGTGCAGCTCAATACCAGCTGCCGTAAAAATGCCGTGGTGGTTCGGCCATGTCGGGTCACTTACCCAGATACCCTTACCCGGCAGCTGTGTGGCAATAAAATCTGCAGCCAAGCGCAGCGCGCCGGTACCGCCTGGTGATTGGGTGGCGCTGGCACGATTGGCTTTTAAGACGGATGAATCAGCGCCAAAAACCATGGGCAGCACGACTTCGCCATAGCTAGGCGCGCCGTGAGAACCGATATAGGTTTTTGTCGTTTCGTTTTTGAGCAGGCGAGCTTCTGCTTCCTTAACAGCGCGCATTACCGGCGTATTGCCTTGGGTATCACGGTAAACACCGACACCTAAATCCACTTTTTGCGGGTTGGTATCTTTTTTGAAAGCTTCGATCAGCCCGAGAATGGCGTCTCCTGGGACTCGCTCAATATGCTCAAACATTTATTCGGCTACCTCGTCGGTTCTGGCGGCAAGAATGAAGTCATTTAGATGCAGGCCTTTAATAGCATGAGACCACCACGTGACGGTGGCTTTGCCCCACTCTGTGGTAATAACGGGGTGGTGGCCAGCCTGCTCTGCAATATCACCAACGCGTTGGGTGAATGCCAATGCGCTGGCGAAGTCGCGAAATGTAAAACTCCGTGACAGCTTCATGATGCCATCGTGCTCGACAATCTGCCACTGGCTGAGGCTTTTTAGCCGCTCTTGGGCTTCTCCTAAGCTTAGCGGCTGAGCATTTTTACCGCAGGGTTCGCAGGTAGATTCAGCGAGCGTTGCCATCTTTTTGCTCCTCTAGCGGGGTATTTCTTACTAGCGTAGAAGGCAAACGCAGTCGCGACCAATATCCTTGGCGTTATACAGCGCTTGGTCGGCCCGTTCGATCAAACTCGTAAGAGGCTCGCCACAACGAAATTCGGCAATTCCGATGCTTAGTGTTACCTGGCCAGCACCCATGCCGAAGTCGTACACACTGAAGGCATGGCGTATTCGGTCGGCAAGTGTATGGCAATGCTGCAGCGATGTGAGCGGCAGCACGACCATAAACTCTTCTCCGCCCAGGCGGGCGATCATGTCTTCACAGCGCAGTAGTGACTGCGCTTGTGTCGCCAACTGTTTGAGCACGTCATCACCGTGCAAATGGCCCCAGCGGTCGTTAAGGCGTTTAAAATGATCGATATCGATCATCATGATGGAGAGCGGCGTGCCATGGCGGGTGCTAAGTGAGGCTATATTAGTTAAATGCACCATCAATTTGCGCCGATTGGGTAACTCTGTGAGCGGGTCTGTATCGCATAGCTTGCGAAGCCGCTGCTCCTCGGAGACCTGGTCGCTAATGTCCATCATTATGCCGTTCCACTGCACTCCATCCACGACCGTCTTTGGTCGTGCGCTCACCGCAATCCAGTGTGGTTTTTCTTTCGGGAACGGTAGTAAGAAGCGGGTCGTCAGCGGCAGCATCCAGCGTGCTGAGCGTTCGATCGCTGACATGATTTTGGGGTGATCATTGCCCGTTAATTGCTCAACCAACTCACCAGCATTTTGTGCGAGCAGATCTCGGTCAATATATTTGAGAGCCACGCCGCCACCCTCTATATAGGGAAAGCGCATATGACCGTTACGAGCGCGGTGTAATTGAAAGATGACGCCAGGAATCTGGGGTATCAAGTGGTCAGCGCTGATTCGCTGGGGTGCGTCTATATCATTCACGGGCATGCGTGAATCTCCAAGCATATGCCAATTTAATTTTGGTCGTGAAGATTAGCGCTATTTGCGTAATCAGTATGTAAGTAATTGCAGACAATATGGTTAAAATCTATATCTTTTAAGAATATGTATATTATTTTATATAATACAAAATATTGAATTATAAGCAATAGTCGATGCGTTATTGGCATTTAGTGATAAAATTAATTACTTTTTTGCATATTAAAAAACTTTTTTATTCCTGAGGTGGTTTCTTGAAAGAAGCACAAGAGCAAATGTCTCGCTCGTATGGCTTTGTCAGTTTAGTGGGGGCAGGGCCCGGCGATCCAGAGTTATTAACGCTGAAAGCTTACAAGCGCCTACAGGCCGCTGAAGTCGTGCTGTATGACCGTCTAGTCAGCGATGAAATTGTTGCGTTTATACCCGCGCAAGCACAGCGCTTTTATGTCGGGAAAGCGCGCTCGCAGCACAGCGTTCCTCAAGATGGCATTAATCAGGCGCTAGTAAAATGGGCGCAGCAAGGTAAGCGCGTTGTTCGTCTTAAAGGTGGCGATCCGTTTATTTTTGGCCGCGGAGGTGAAGAGCTTGAGGCTCTGGTGGCGGCGCACATTAGTGTGGAAGTTATACCGGGAGTAACCGCGGCGTCGGGCTGTGCGGCGTATGCGGGAATACCGCTGACCCATCGCGATCATGCTCAGTCGGTGCGCTTTGTGACCGGTCATTTGCAGCAAGGCGAATGTGATCTTGATTGGGATGCGCTCGCGCGGCCAGGGCAGACGTTGGTGTTTTATATGGGGTTGGGTAGCGTGAACGTCATTAGTCAGGCGTTGATCAAGCACGGATTAGCGCCAGAAACACCGCTTGCCTTGATTGAGCAAGGAACAACGCGCCAACAGCTAACTCATATTGGATGTTTGTCAGCGTTGCCAGCTACTTTCTTGGCGGGTCACATTAAACCGCCTACGCTGCTAATAGTGGGAAGTGTGGTGTCGCTGCATACGACGCTCAATTGGTTTGATGTGCACAATGGACAAGCATCAGGCTTCCATGAGGGGAAACACCCTTCTGCAAATTAACGTGATTCATCATCGAGGGTGGTGGTAACGTTACAGCAACATTTATATACGATTGTTACTAACAAACTGGCTAGATACAGTGAGCTGTGTATGCTGAAAGGAAGATCATCCACGGCTAGCGCATTACAAATGCAATTGATTACCGTTAGCTGGGCCAACGTTAGCTTAGACCAAAGAGGAACGCATAATGTCGGAAACAAATAATACGGATCACCCGTCACCGGCCAACAAGCCGGAGCCAGCTAAAAAGACAGGGCCGGCTAAAAAGGCGGATATGAAAACTCTCTTTCAAGATAACCGAGTAAAAGCGATTGCAGGGATCGCTGCTATTGCGGTTGTCTGGGCGATCATGGCGCAGTCTAATGCAGGCTCTCGCCAGGATCGCGTCGATAGCTTAGAAGAGCAGCTCGCTAGCGTTGAGCAAGAAAATAGCCAAATGAGCCAGCGCATTAGCGAAATAGAGGAAGCTGAAACCAATTTAGCCGCGCTGCAAGAAGAAATGGCTTCTCTTGAGGCTCAGCAGCAAGAGGCCAGTTCGTCGCTTGAGAGTGCCCGAACTAATGTCAGCGATGTGCAGTCGCGGTTAGAAGAACTTGAATCCGAGCGAAATGCGCTAGAAGAAGAAATCGCCTCTCTTAATGAGCAGATAGAGAGCGCTGACAGTGAGATGAGCGCGCTGCGTGAAGAGCGCGACGAGATCATCAGCACTCGCGATGAGGCGGAAAGTACTCTCCAGCAAGTTGAAGAAGCGCGTTCTAGCGCTGAAGAAGCTCGTCAGGAGGCTGAAGCCGCCCGTCAAGAAGCCGAGGAGCAGCGCCAACAAGCGGTTGAAGAGCTGGGCAGCATGGAAGAGGAGCTGTCAGGGCTAGAAGAGCAGATTAGCCAGTCAAATGAACAGCTAAGCGGTTTAGAAGAGGAAATCTCAACTGCCCAAAGCGAGCTTGATGAACTAAAAAGCGAGCGTGATTCCATCACTAGCGAACGCGATGAGCTGCAAAATGAAGTGGATTCGCTAACGGCGCTTCGCGAAGAGGAAGAGCAGAGCTTGAGCGACGTGCGCACCGAGCTCGATGACGTCATGGTCGCTTTAGAGATGGGCCGTGAGGAAGTGTCGAGCGTTGAGAATGATATTGAAGAGCGTGAGAGCCAACTAGAGCGCTTAGAGAGTCAGCTTGGTGAATGGCGCGATGAGCTTTCCACACTAGACAGCCGTTTGGCCGACGCTGAGGAGTCTGCTGGTGAAGCCACTTCTTCTTCCCAGAGCAGCGGTTCAGAAAGTGGCTCGTCAGAAAGCGGTTCGTCTGAAGACAGCTCTTCAGACGACGGCGCTTCAGACGATGGCTCTTCAAATAGTGGTTCTTCAAATGACAGCTCTGCACAAGAGAATTCGTCAGAAGAAGCGTCTAGCAATGGCGATGAGAGCGCCAACGATAGCGATGGTGGTAGTGAGGAAGCACAGCAAAACGCTGCTGGCTAATAGTGAAAAGCGGTAACGCTGTAGACTAGCAACACGAGAGCGGATGTCGGGCAACCGGCATCCGCTTTTTGTTTGCTGGTTTATGATTGAGCCCCCGAGGAGTATCATTCACTCAACGTTAATTAAGTGCCTAAATGAGGAGTGCCATTGAATGGATGGGGTTAAACATATTATTGCAGTGGCATCGGGTAAAGGTGGCGTGGGTAAATCCACGGTCACCGTTAACTTGGCGTTAGCCTTGTCTGCGCAAGGATATCGTGTGGGTGTTCTTGATGCAGATATTTACGGCCCCAGTCAGGCTCAGATGCTGGGTGTTAAAGAGGGTGTACGCCCTCAAGCGGCTGCCAACGATAAATTTCTGCCGCTGGAAGCGCATGGCCTTCAAGCCATGTCGATGGCGTTTATGGTTAACACTCGCGAGCCAATGGTGTGGCGTGGTCCTATGGTGGTGGGGGCGTTTCAACAGATGCTGACGCAAACCCAATGGGACAATCTCGACTTTCTGTTGATCGACATGCCGCCGGGCACTGGCGATATCCAACTGACGCTGGCGCAGAAAGTGCCGGTGGCAGGCGCTGTGATCGTCACAACGCCGCAAGATATTGCGCTTTTAGATGCCCGCAAGGGGATCGAGATGTTCCGCAAGGTTAACGTGCCGGTACTGGGCGTAGTGGAAAATATGAGCCTTTACCACTGTGAAAACTGTGGCCATGAAGCGGCTATTTTTGGTACTGGTGGCGGAGATAACATCGCTCAAGAATACGATACCCAAGTGCTTGGACGGCTACCACTCACGCTCTCCATCCGTGAACTGACGGATTCAGGGCGCCCGAGTGTCATATCTGAACCTGAGGGGACGGTGAGCCAGACCTTTGCTGTTATCGCCCAAAAAGTAGCCGAAGCGGTTAATGCCAATCAAGGCGATGGACCCACTATTTCCTTTAGCGAGTGATGAAGTAACACATGAGTATCAAATCTGATAACTGGATTCGTCGCATGGCCAAAAGCGACGCGATGATTGAGCCTTTTGAAGCCGAACAGGTGCGCTATGTGAACGACCAGCGCGTTATTTCCTACGGTACTTCAAGCTATGGCTATGACGTGCGTTGTGCTGATGAATTCAAAGTCTTCACCAATATTCACTCAGCGATTGTGGATCCGAAGGCGTTTGATGAAAAAAGCTTCGTCGATATTAAGGGCGATGTGTGCATTATTCCGCCGAACTCATTTGCACTGGCGCGCACGGTTGAGTACTTCCGTATCCCGCGTAATGTGCTGACGATCTGCCTGGGTAAATCCACCTACGCGCGCTGCGGTATTATTGTTAACGTAACGCCGCTGGAGCCTGAGTGGGAAGGCCACGTTACCTTAGAGTTCTCTAACACCACCAATCTGCCCGCGAAAATCTATGCCCATGAGGGCGTCGCGCAGATGCTGTTCTTGGAGTCTGATGAGGTTTGCGAAACGTCATATAAAGATCGGGGCGGAAAATATATGGGCCAGCGCGGGGTTACGCTACCGCGTACCTAGTCCTGCGAAATGCATTGCCAAAAAAAGCGCCTTACGGTTTTGCCGTAAGGCGCTTTTTGCTGCTTGCTGTGACGATATCAGTCTAGCCTTACGACTCTTCGTCAAACTCCTCATCAAGCTCTTCAGCCGCATCGGCGTGGGAGAGGCGCATCCCGTGTTCTGGTAGTAGGTGGCCATCCATTTTGGCACCTTCTGGACTGAACTGGAGCCTGCCTTCTAAAAACCACTGCACGGCAATGGGATAAAGCAGGTGCTCGCGAGAGCGCACCTTCTCTTGCAGTGTTTCCACCGTATCGTCAGCGCTGACCTGAAGCTCGGCCTGGAGTACTACGGGGCCCCCGTCCAGCTCTTCGGTGACGAAATGAACGCTACAACCATGACTTGTAACGCCGTCTGCCAGGGCGCGGGCATGGGTGTTTAAGCCTTGGTAAGAAGGGAGCAACGAAGGATGAATGTTTAGCATACGGCCCAAAAAGCGTTGTACAAAGCGAGGTGTCAATATACGCATGAAGCCCGCCAGAACGATAAGGTCCGGCTCATGGCGCTCAATGACCTTGATCAGGGCGCCGTCGTAGGCTTCACGGCTATCATATTCGCGATGGGGCAGTGCCACCGCTTCAATACCTGCTTCGTGGGCACGTTTTAAACCATAGGCATCAGCGATATTGGAGATGACGGCAACAATTTCGCCACCTCCTAAACGGTCGTGGGATTGGGCATCAATTAACGCCTGCAGGTTGCTGCCATTGCCTGAAACCAGCACCACGATGCGACGCGCGCCTAGTGGGTCTGGGACCACATCTCTAATGGTATCGCTTTGATAATCCGTATTGGTCATGCCGAGAGGTTCTCCAAAATAACGGCTTCCTCTTGGCGCTCAACGATCTGTCCTAGGCGGTAAACAGTTTCGCCTTCGGCTTCCAAGTGAGCTGTTGCCTGCTCAGCTTGCTGTTGGGAGACCACGACAACCATGCCAATACCGCAATTAAGCACACGATGCATTTCGGTTTCATTGACATTGCCCTGGGCCTGGAGCCAATCGAACACGGCAGGGCGCTCCCAGCTGGCAATATCAATATGCGCCGCGAGATTATCAGGCAGTACGCGGGGAATATTTTCAAGCAGCCCGCCACCGGTAATATGCGATAGGGCATGTACCGCAATATCGCTGCCGCGCATTAAAGAGAGCAGAGATTTTACATAGATGCGAGTAGGCGCCATTAGCGCATCACCGAGAGACTTGCCGTCAATGTCTGTGTCTAGCGAAGCGTTGCTGACGTCGAGTATTTTACGAATCAGCGAGTAACCGTTGGAGTGAGGTCCTGATGATGCCAGCCCCAGAATCACGTCGCCTTCGGCCACTTTACTACCATCTAAGATGTCTGCTTTTTCAACAACACCGACGCAAAAGCCAGCTAAATCGTAATCGCTGCCTTTGTACATGCCCGGCATTTCCGCGGTTTCGCCGCCTACTAGAGCGCATCCAGCCAGCTCGCAGCCAGCACCAATACCGGTGACAACATCAGCGGCAATATCCACATCGAGCTTGCCCGTGGCATAGTAGTCAAGAAACAGTAGCGGTTCGGCACCCGCCACGATCAAATCGTTGACACACATAGCGACTAAATCAATACCAATCGTGTCGTGTTTGCCAAGATCCATCGCTAGGCGCAGTTTCGTGCCGACGCCATCGGTTCCCGAGACTAAAACGGGTTGCCGATAGCCTGCTGGAATTTCACATAGCGCGCCAAAACCACCCAGCCCGCCCATGACTTCTGGGCGTGTGGTGCGTTTGGCAACGTGTTTGATGCGGTCAACCAGGGCATTACCGGCATCAATATCGACGCCTGCGTCCTTATAGCTGAGGGAAGGAGTAGCCGAAGAAGAGGAGGTCTCGGTCATGACAGATCCTGTGAAGCAATTAGCGGTGCTGGTAGTGCTGGCGACAAAGCCAGTGCTGGGCTTAACTTGAGCGGATTGTAACACTCAGCGGCTCAGGTCGCACCGCTGTGACACATGATGAAAAGCATACGAGCAGCTTTTGTTCATATGCGGCATAGTAGTGGTAAGTAAAAATAGTAGTGTTTAATGAAAATGTTGGTTTAAAGCCACGTTTGAGAGGGAACTATGCGGAATTCTTGGTGGGGTGTCCTGTTTTTAGTGGTGATCGGCGGTTTGATTTATTTGTTAGATGCAGTACTGATGCCTTTTATTGCTGGGATGATTCTCGCTTATCTAGCCGATCCGTTAGCAAACCAGTTCCAGCGTTGGGGGATGAACCGCCCATTAGCAGTCAGTAGTGTGTTTTTGGTGTTACTCCTCATTCTAGTGGTGAGTTTGCTCATATTGATTCCGCTGATTGTCCAGCAGCTTAAACAATTGGGAGAGGCCATCCCGAGTATCTTCAACTGGGTGGAAAATATCCTTGCCCCACAGGTGCAGGAGTGGACTGGCTACGATGTGACGGCGGAATTAACCAATGTCCGCGAAACACTCGCTGAAAACTGGCGGGATGCCGGTGGCTATTTAGCCCAGGCCTTAGGCCAAATTGGCCGCTCAGGGATGGCATTCGTTTCTTGGATTACCTATGTGGCCTTGATCCCTGTCGTTACTTTCTATTTGCTTTTGGACTGGAACCGTTTGCTCGATAATATTGCCAATTTGATTCCGCGTCAGTGGGCAGATGATACCTTTCGCTTAGCGCGCCGCTGCGATGAAGTGCTTTCATCATTTTTGCGCGGGCAGTTGCTCGTTATGCTGTGTTTAGGAATTATTTATTCGGTAGGTTTGACGTTGATGGGCCTAAATTTTGGCCTACTCATCGGCTTTGTGTCGGGGCTAGTAAGCATCGTGCCGTTTTTGGGCTTTATCGTTGGGTTAGTAATCGCTCTAGTTGTCGCGCTTTTCCAGTATGCTACTTGGTGGGCCTTGGTCGGCGTCATTTTGGTGTTCAGTATCGGCCAAGTGGCTGAGAGTGTGATTCTACAGCCTA
This sequence comes from Vreelandella arctica, assembly GCF_037070215.1. Lineage (NCBI taxonomy): Bacteria > Pseudomonadati > Pseudomonadota > Gammaproteobacteria > Oceanospirillales > Halomonadaceae > Vreelandella > Vreelandella arctica. The sequence goes on from NZ_JBANSN010000007.1 coordinate 217,928, forward strand.
AGTTACTAGGTGATAAAATTGGCCTGCATCCGGTCGCCGTCATATTTGCGGTGCTGGCGGGGGGGAATCTATTTGGACTGACAGGGGTGTTGTTAGCACTGCCCGTCGCGGCGGTCATTCTAGTGCTACTTAAAGAGGTTAAGGTTCGTTACCAACATAGTGAGTTGTACGACGATAAAAACATCGACAAAGAGTCAACGATAATTGAATCCAGTTCTTCATATCATGATGAGTTAGGTCGTGATAAGCAGGGTCGTAACGATTTTGGGGAATCACCATGAGCCGAATACCGGCACAGCTTCCACTGGGGATCGGGCTGCGGGATGACACTACTTTCGATAACTATTATGCGTCGCGGGCAAACGCACCGCTGGTTGAGCATATTACCCAGCAGTTAACCCCCACGGGAGAGCAGTTTCTTTATCTCTGGGGTGCTCCTGGTGTTGGCCGTAGTCATTTGCTTCAAGCCGCCTGTCACGCCGCATCGGATGCTGACAAGCGCACGCTTTATTTGCCACTAAGTGATTTAGGCCATTTTCCGCCATTAATGCTGGAAGATATCGAGCGCCTGGACCTTGTCGCCATTGATGACCTGGAGTGTGTGATTGGTCGTAAACGTTGGGAAGAGGCGCTATTTCACGCCTTTAATCGGCTGCGTGATGCAGGTAAAAAGCTGGTGATTACGGCAAGCGCCTCCCCACGCCAATTAAATGTGGTGCTGCCCGATTTGGCTTCGCGCTTGACTTGGGGAGTGACTTTTCACGTACATCCTTTAGAGGATGATGAAGAGCGCTTGGCAGCTTTAAAACTGCGCGCCAGCGTGAGAGGAATGCAGCTACCCGATGACGTCGGGCGCTATATTTTGCATCGTGGCCCGCGCGAGCTGGGCGAGCTTTGCCGCGCGGTGGAAACGCTGGATAAAGCGTCTTTATCGGCCAAGCGAAAACTAACCATTCCGTTTGTGAAATCTGCACTTAATTGGTGAAATGAGATAGTTGGTGAAAATGAGATGGTTGGTGACGCGAGAGATTGGTGAAACGTAGATGAAAATTGATGGCGCAGTAACTAAAACGCCACCGCTGGCAAGGCCAGCGGTGGCGTTATCGATTACTTAAACCTTGTTGGTTTAGGCAGTTTTCGTCATTTTGCTAGCAGCAGTTTGCGCCTGCTTGACGTTATCTTCAGTGATTTTCTGGCTTTTCTGGATAAAGTCCTGCTGTAGCGATACCACTTTATCGGCATCGCCTTTAGCGCGCTCGGCTAAGTCTTTAGCAACTTTCTGCTGACTTTCCATGTAGCTACGCAGGCCTTCAGCATCCTTGACATCCATCATCTGGCGCATCTGTGCAACGCCTGTGTCGAAATAGGCTTTGCTGGCATCCATTTGAGCATTGACCATTTTTTCGCTGTAATCAATGCTCAATGCCATATAGGCGCGTACCGGTGCCATAAACATATTGTCGAACTGCTGAGTCATTTCGTTAGTATTTAAAGTGCGCATCGTCATACCCTCCAGGGTTCAGTCTTGCCAAAAGCAGCTATCCTGAGGTTGGCGCTGCTTATTAATGAATTAGCTTTTTAAGCTATCTTGCGGTGCAGCATAGCAAGTCTGTTTGTGCAGTGCAACATTTTCGTTTAATGCTTTGTAATAGCGGTGGTTAACACCCATAACGAACGATACAGCGACGCTGTGCTCAAAGCCTGAGCAGCCCGCATTTTCAAAGGAGGACGAGCAATGGCAACACGTATGGAACGCGACAGCATGGGTGAGTTAGCAGTGCCGGAGGATGCGCTTTACGGTGCGCAGACGCAGCGGGCGATTAATAACTTTCCTGTTTCTCATTCGCCCATGCCCCCGGCCTTTATCCACGCGGTCGCCCGTATCAAACTAGCGGCCGCGCGCGCCAACCAAACGTTAGGAGGGCTTGATAGCGCACGTGGCGAAGCTATCCAAAAAGCGGCTCGTGACGTATTAACCGGCAAGTATGATCAGCATTTCCCCATTGATGTTTTTCAAACCGGTTCAGGTACTTCCACCAATATGAACGTCAACGAGGTGTTGGCGACCTTAGCAAGCCGTGAAGGCGTTGAGGTAACCCCGAACGATCACGTTAATATGGGGCAATCAAGTAATGATGTGATTCCGACGGCGATCCATCTTTCGGCGGCCATTGCCGTTCACGAATCGCTGCGCCCAGCCCTCGTTCATCTGCGCGATACGATTGATCAGCGCGCGAGCGAACTAAGCCATGTGGTAAAAACCGGCCGTACGCATCTTATGGACGCTATGCCGCTGCGTATGGATCAAGAGCTGGGCGCCTGGTCGAGCCAGATTAATCAGGCCATTGAGCGTTTTGACAGCGCAATGAAGCGACTCTGCAGATTAGCGCAAGGCGGAACCGCTGTGGGTACCGGTGTTAACGCGCCAACCGGTTTTGCTGAGCAGGTTGCTCAAGAGCTGAGTGAACAGACCGGGTTAATGTTCACACCCAATGACAGCTTTTTTGCCAGCCTCTCGTCACAAGATGCGGCGGTAGAGCTCTCAGGGCAATTGAAAGGGCTCGCTTGCGTGATCATGAAAATTGCCAATGATTTGCGCTGGATGAACTCTGGCCCATTGGCAGGGTTGGGGGAAATTGAACTTGAGGCATTGCAGCCCGGTAGCTCCATTATGCCAGGCAAAGTGAATCCGGTGATTCCAGAATCAGCCGCTCAGGCTGCCGCGCAAGTAATCGGTTTAGACACCGCCATTACGGTTGCCGGACAAAGCGGTAACTTTCAATTGAACGTGATGTTGCCGCTGGTGGCTTCCAATCTACTGACCTCCATTAGCCTGATGAGCAATACCGCCCGACTGCTGGCAGATCGAGCGATTGCTACCTTTAAAGTGCGCGAGGAGAATGTAAAAGGTCCGCTAGCGAAGAACCCTATTTTGGTAACGGCATTAAATGGCGTGATTGGTTATAACGCTGCCGCGGCAATTGCTAAAGAGGCTTATCAAGGCGGGAGGGCGATTATTGATGTCGCTGAGGAGAGGACCGACCTGGATCGCGAAACGTTAGAGCGGTTGCTAGACCCGGCCGTGCTTACCCAGGGAGGCATCCCTGAGTAAGCAATTCATATAGCCAGCGATCAGGTCTCTTGTTTTTCCGTTTTACCTTCTTGGATGGTTTCGCTGGCTTCACTTCGCTCTTCCGTACTGGCCTCTGGGGTTTCTGCTTCATTTTTGCGCGAAGGGCGATAGCAAAACGTTGCCAACATAGGAAAATGATCAGAACCGAAGTATTTAAGCCGCTGCATGCCCACCAGCGTGAAGTGTTCGGTCACAAAAATATGGTCCAGTGGCCAGCGCAATATCGGGTATTTGGCGTGGAAGGTGCTGAACAACCCGCGCCCGCGGCGTGGGTCGAGCATGCCGCCAATACGGCAAAAAAGGCGTGTGGTGCGTGACCATGCCACATCGTTTAGATCTCCAGCGACGAGTGTCGGTTGGGGGTCTTCATGAATACGTTTGCCTACCAACAACAGCTCTGCATCGCGCCAAAGGGATTTTTCACTCTCGCTAGGTGCTGGCGGGCGAGGGTGCAGGGCAAATAGGCGAATAGAGTCACCGTTAGCCAGCGTTACTCTGGTATGAATAGACGGGATGTCATCTTGAATCAGCCATTCAACGGAGGTGTCGGTAAGCTCAAGATGAGAATAGAGGTGCATGCCATAAAGATTGTCTAGCGGGATTTTAACGCTATTGGGCCATTGCTCAGCTAACGCGGGATCCAATTGGTCTTGCCACCATTGGTCAGACTCTAGCGTTAATACGATGTCAGGCTGGTGCTGTTTGATCATATCGATTAACGGTTGAACTTGCCGATTAGGCGTCAGCACGTTAGCAATCAGCAGGGTAATGGTTTTATCTTCGTCGTTACTTTTTGCTGTTTTAACCTGTATAGGCCATAGGCGAGTAAAAGGCATAATGTAGTAGCCTTGGATCAGAAAAGTGATGCCTGACGCAAGTAGTGCTACCCATTGCCATGGGCCAGCCTCGACCAGTATTGCCGTTGCAATGAAGGTGACTAACGCTAGGCTAATAATCTGTAGGCGTGGAAACTCAAAACTGCGAACCCACCACCAATGTAATTCTATGCGCGCCATCAGTGTCGCTATTAATAACACGATGGCTATGCTTCCTAGCAAAATACCCAGCATGGTCTATCACCCTTAATGAATATCAAGAATATTAAAATACCCAGCCTAGCGGTATAAGGATTATAAAGATAGAAATGCGCTATAAATGACGATCTATATCCCGTTGAGCGGCTCAGGGTGCATTCGCTCGTGGTGTAAAATAGCTTGCAATTCAGTGATGAAAGCGTAAAATACGCATCCGTTGCTTAGCTAGCGCCATCTGTTTCAGCGCGCAATAGGACCATAGCTCAGTTGGTTAGAGCGCCACGTTGACATCGTGGAGGTCGGCGGTTCAAATCCGCCTGGTCCTACCATTCGCTAGCCAGCCCCAATTTCTAGGACCATAGCTCAGTTGGTTAGAGCGCCACGTTGACATCGTGGAGGTCGGCGGTTCAAATCCGCCTGGTCCTACCAGCTGTTATCAAAACACCCCGGCATTTATTGCTCGGGGTGTTTTCGTATGGGCGTTGTTAGCGTTTTATGAAGCCGCTAGCGTTCAATTAAGTCGGGAAGCTCTGTCTGACGTATAAAAGTGGCGACTAGGGCTTCAATGCCTGCTTGGTCTTGTGAGGTAAAGCGCGCATGGAGAGGGCTGTCCAGATCAAGAACCCCCCAAAGGGTGCCGTTGACTACAATGGGCACTACCAACTCGGAGCGTGAGTTGGCGTCGCAGGCAATATGGTCAGCCACCGCATGCACATCGTCGACTCGCTGAGTGATTTGCTGGCGTGCAGCGGCACCGCATACGCCTTTGCTGAATGGGATCGGGTGGCAGGCAGGCTGCCCTTGGAACGGGCCCAGGCCCAAGACGTCAGGCTGGCGCTGGAGATAAAAGCCGACCCAGTTAAGGTCGCTAAGCTGCTGCTGAATAAAAGCACACGTTTGGGCGCTGTTGGTGAGCCAGTCGCGCGTATCAAGCAGCGCTTCGAGCTGGCGATTAAGAAGTGGGTAGTCAACGCTGTTTTGCATGAAGCCTCTCTTGCTACTAACGCAACAGGCCGGCACTTTTTGCATAGGAGATACCTATGCGTGCCGGCCTGATGTCATCTATTGATTACTAATTCGCGGTTTTACTCGGTCCAGCCAGGTACCGCAGCACCTTTAAATAGCTCTTCCGCTTTTTCAATCACTTCATCACGCTGATAGGCGTCGACCAGTTGGCGAATCTCTTCGCGCTCTTCGTCACCGCCACGTACGGCGATCAAGTTAACATACGGAGATTCAGGGCCTTCTTTAATCAAGGCGTCATCCAGGCTCAGGCCAGCAGGCTGCGCGAAGGTATTATTGATGAACGCCATATCGACATCAGGCAGTACGCGAGGAAGCTGGGCCGCCTCAATTTCGCGGAAACGGAAGTCACGGGGGTTTTCAGCGATATCAATAGGTGTTGATTCCAGAAACTCTGGGTCGTTAAGGGTGATCAGCCCTTCGTTGTGCATCAGGATCAACGCGCGGCCCTCATTAGAAGGATCGTTGGGCAGCGCGATTTGCGCACCGTCAGGTAGATCGTCGATGCTGTCGTATTTTTCTGAGTAAGCGCCGATTGGGTAAACGAAGGTATAACCCGCAATTGCCAGGTCATAGCCGCGATCTTCTACCATCGACTGCAAGTAGGGCTCGTGCTGGTAGGCGTTGGCATCCAGGCTGCCGTCGGCCAGAGCAGCATTGGGCGTGACGTAATCAGTGAACTCAATGATTTCGACATCCAGATCATACTCTTCTTTGGCAATGCGCGCTGCCACTTCCATTACTTCCGTTTCAGGGCCGGCAACGGTACCCATCTTGATGCTGCGCGTTTCAGCGTTAGCGACGTTAACCGCAAGGGCTAAGGCGGTAAGACTACCAATAATGAGTTTTTGCATGAGGTCTCTCCAGTAACGTTGTACGTAATGGTTCAATGATGCGGTAATAAGAAGCAGTTGTCTAATGCGTTTTGGTTATATTGGATTATTCCGTTGGGCGCTTTTATTTACGATCACTCTTGCGCACCAAGTAGTCACCCAGGCTTTGGAAGCCTTGCACCATAACAACCAGAATCACTACCGTAATCAGCATGATGGTGGGGTTGAAGCGGTTGTAGCCGTAGCGAATGCCCAAGTCGCCTAGGCCGCCGCCGCCGACGGCACCCGCCATGGCGGAGTAACTGACCAGCGTGACGGCGGTAATCGTTAAGCCAGTCATGATTCCGCCACGGGCTTCTGGGATCAGTACTTTGCAAATGATCTGCCACGGCGTTGCCCCCATGGCTTGGGCGGCTTCAATTAATCCTGGCGAAATCTCATTCAGCGCTGCTTCTACCAGCCGAGCAACAAACGGAATGGCAGCAATAGTAAGCGGCACTGACGCGGCGTTAATACCAATTGAGGTACCTACCAACATGCGCGTAAAAGGGATGATGGCCACCATCAAAATAATGAACGGAATAGAGCGGCCAATGTTGGTAATAATGCTCAGCAATTGATTGAGCACCGGCTTCGCCAATATTTGGCGTGGGCGAGTGACATACAGCATCACGCCAAGCGGTAGGCCCACTAGGGTAGAAATAAGCCCTGAGACGGCCACCATATAAAGGGTATCCAGCGTGGCCTGTAAAATAAGATCAATCATTGCGCTGGACATGGCCGAGTACCTCTACCTGTAGTTGATGAGATTCAAGATAGGTCATGGCTTGCTGAGTTTGCGTCGGCGTGCCCAGCAGCTCAGCGATCATCAGGCCCAGTGTGCGTTCCTGGATCGACTCTACCTTGGCTTGCAAAATGCTGACATCGACCCCGCACTCGCGAGCCAGGCGTGAAATCAGCGGTGTGGAAACCGCGTCGCCAGAAAACGTTAGGCGTACCACCGGATGTGTATTATCGCCAGGGGTATCAACGAGTCTTTCTATCAGCTCTTTAGGCGGCGTTAGCTGAAGAAAGTCATTGAGAAACTCACGGCCAAGCTGGGTGCGAGGGGCGGTGAAGAAGTCGCCGACTTCGGAATCCTCCACCAATTCGCCGTCTGAAATCAGGCTGACGCGGTGGCAGATCGATTTCACCACTTCCATCTCGTGGGTGATCAGTAGAATGGTGATCCCCAGTTGATGATTAATGTCACGCAGCAGTTCTAATATAGAGCTGGTGGTCTGTGGATCTAACGCGGAGGTGGCCTCATCGCACAGTAATACCTGCGGCTTGCTGGCCAGTGCCCGAGCAATCGCGACGCGCTGTTTCTGGCCGCCTGAAAGCTGGGCGGGATACTGATCCGCTTTATCTGCCAGGCCAACCATTTCCAGCAGTGGAATAACACGTTCGCGAACGGTATGACGTTTTTGTCCCATCAGCTCAAGCGGTAGGGCAACATTATCGAAGACCGAGCGCGTGGTTAGCAGATTGAAGTGCTGAAAAATCATACCGATGCGGTGACGTGCCTGGTTAAGGGCTGCGTTACTCAGGCTCGTCATTTCCTGGCCATCCACTGTCACGGTGCCACTAGTGGGGCGCTCTAGCAGATTAACGCAGCGAATTAGTGTCGATTTCCCCGCGCCAGACAGGCCAATGACGCCGTGAATGGTGCCTTTGGGCACGATGAGGTTGGCTTCTTTAAGCGCATGGATGGCATTGGAGCCGTTGCCTTTGTTGTTGCTGAAATAGGTTTTACTGACGTTGCTAAGTTCAATCATAGCGTCTGCCTTAACGGTAGGCCGAAGACGGAGTGCGGGGTGCAAGCATTGGGCGGGTCAGTATAGGGCGGGCCTGCAGCGAATGAGAAACAAAAAAGGCCACCCTAATGGGCGGCCATCAACGCTGGACACACCCTTTTAGCTGCACTTCACCGAGTTAGAAACTTGGTGGACGCCCGCAATCTGGGTACAAATCGGCGTCATTACATTTGCGGCAAAAGCTTAGAGATAGGTAGGTGTTTTGTCAATTATAGCCGTCTGATTGAGTTAAGCTCAAGTCTGGTGTATGGGAGGAGGTAGGAAGGGTGGCGTATCCTGTTGATTGATCACGACCAAGATCTCAACCAACACGAGTGGATACGCCATGACCGATTCTACCCTCCGG
>NZ_JBANSN010000080.1:0-2023 GCF_037070215.1 Vreelandella arctica
TGGACGCTTCTGCTACTTGTTTTCCAGTTTTGTCATAAAGCACAGCTGAAATGCGGTTGCCAGTGCTGGTAAAACCTGGGAAGTGCTCACTCGCTACTTTCAGTGTAGTCGCTTGTTCAATGTTAATATTGAAACGCTTCGATTGCCCCTGAGCAAGCATCTGTGTAGAAGATACGCCTCTTTCTAGTAAGGGAAGATCCTGTGTTGTATTGCCTAAGCTCGCTAATACAGGTGTAGAGAAGATACTTGCTACTACTGCACTAAAAACAATTGCTTTAATTTTCATGGTGGTTTACTCCGTTGGTTATTTACAATTTAATAATAACCTTAGAGTATGAATTGAAGCTGAATTTAGTGGTTTATTAGCAAAAAAAACGCCACCTTCCGGTGGCGCAAGTTATAGAGTGCTTAACGATTTAAAACATTAACCTGACACCTGCCACCACGCCGGTATCTTCGGTATTATTCCCACCAGCACGAGATAGGTCGGCGGTATCGCCATACTCTTTTACCCAGTAAGCGCCCACGTAAGGCGCAAAGCGTCTGGTCACTTCGTAGCCCAGGCGCATGCCGACACGCACTGAGTTAAGGCCCTCACCCACACCAAATTCCTCAACTTCGCTGGCAGCTACGGCAATTTCGGTGCGCGGCTGTAGGTAGAGCCGCTGTGTCAGGCGCAGATCGTACTCGCCCTCAAAACTAGCGGCCACGTCGCCATCTTCACTCACTTGCATAGCAACGTCGGTTTCAATGCCGTAGGGCATCACACCTTGTAGGCCGACAACCCCATAGGTGCGTTCGGCGTGATCATCGGAGAACACACCGCCTTGGTAACCGATACCCCCCTGTAACTCCCAAAAATCAGCCACTAGGCGACTATAGAGTAGTTCCAGGGATTCAAACTCAGCATCTTCACCGTCGCCTTGGACATTCTCGCCCTCTGACTTCAGGTAAACACGGTTGATATCACCGCCATACCAGCCTTGAAAGTCCCACACGACGGCCTCCTCGCCGTTATCGGGTACGCTATATTCAAGACGATCAAAGAGCGCCATACCCATATTGTGTTCCATCGTGGGCGCTGGCCAATCTTTCGGCGCGTCGTAACCATCTTCCGCATGGGCAGCGGTGGTCATGACAAACGCTAAGCTAATGCCAGTAAAATAAAGCTTAGTTTTCATACTGCCTCCTTAAGAAACCTGAACAACGCGGAACATTCCGGCATCCATGTGATAAAGCAGGTGGCAATGGAACGCCCAACTGCCTTCAGCATCTGCCGTAATCAGTGCCGAAACCCGCTCGCCGGGCTTAACGTTCAAGGTGTGTTTGCGCGGAATTAGCTCGCCCTGACCGTTTTCTAGCTCCATCCACATACCGTGGAGGTGGATAGGATGCTCCATCATGGTGTCGTTGATCAGGATTAGGCGCAGCCGCTCATCTTTCACAAAATGGATTGGGCCGGTCACTTCGCTAAACTTCTTGCCGTCGAACGACCACATGTAACGTTCCATGTTGCCGGTCAGGTGCAGCTCAAGCTCACGGCCTGGTTCGCGGCGGTCAGGCCATGGCGTGAAGGCTTTAAGATCGCGGTAGACGAGTACTCGACGTTCGTTGGGGTCGATGCCTATGCCCGCCTGGTCGTAGCGAGAGCCGGGCTGGGCTTCACCGGCAATGAGAATGCCGTTTTCGCCGACTTTCGCCTGCTCGCCCGACATGCCGCCCACATTAGAATGATCCATGCCCTCCATGTTGGAATGATCCATCCCCTCCATATTAGAGTGATCCATGCCTTCCATACCAGCATCGTCACCGCTCATTCCCGGCATATTGGAGTGATCCATACCTTCCATATTCGACATGCCTGAATGATCCATACCTTCCATGTCACCCATGCCATGAGCGCCCATGGCTTCCATGCCGCGGTCGGCAATTTGGCGGCGCTTGGGAATCTCCGCCTGCATGCCTTCACGCGGGGCTAGCGTGGCGCGAGCGTAGCCACTCCGATCCATGGCTTCGGCGAAGA
>NZ_JBANSN010000081.1:0-1855 GCF_037070215.1 Vreelandella arctica
ATGAAGTACGCATGGCTGCCGTTGAGTGCTTACCTTTCGTTTGATCACCTCTGTGAAGAGGTACACCGGCTATTGGGTAGCTATGAAGCTGATCACGCGATTAATTTTGAATAAGCACTTATGACAGCGAACCTCCGGGCTTTCTCAAAGGTAGCTCCAGAAACTATTCAGGGTCGAGTACGTCGGCTTAGGCAATATCTAGAGTGGCTATTTGATGAATTTCACGGAGGAAAGGTAGTTACTGACGAAGTCGAGGATCGCTTTCATAAATTGATCTCAAAATTAAAGCTTGATGAGCAATCGTTTGGCCGAAATTCGGATTTCAATCCTGTCTCAACTACCGATTCGGTAATACCTGACAGCGTATTCGAAAGCCTACAAGAAATGATCCTTCCTGAGTCTAAGCACAATCCCTTTAAGTCTTCCAAAGTAAGAAACTATCTGATTGTTTCACTGCTTGAGCAGACGGGCATCCGGCGCGGGGCGCTCGCAAAAATTAAGATATCAGATTGCCGGTTTCATGGTAGCTATGACCGAATATCTATCTATCGTTCGCGTGGCGCGGATGTTAGCGATCCCCGACTAGAAAAGCCAAATCAAAAGACTCGTTCCCATGAACCTGAATCCGTGAAGCCGGCGCCGACACTTTCCCTATCACCGCCAGCGAGCACTTTTTGATCATTCGCCCGTGCAAGTTGGCTTTCGCAAGCCCGTTATTGCCAAAACCCACCGTGCTGATCGGTGCTGACGGCCCGTTTTGTCATGCCTTTCCACCCGCCAGGCACGACATATCTGGCGATCGCGTGTCGCTTGGAACTGCTTGTGGATAGAGTGTCGCCGATTGACGGTCAGCATGGCGTTCCTCGTGGATAACGCAGTCGGCTCCGCAGCGTCTTGAGCACCGTCATGCGCCCGATATCCTGCCCGAAGTCGAGGATGATCTGCCGTGCCTTGTGAATCACGAGAGCCGCACGGTGCACCAGCTCTTGTAGCACGGTGCGCAGCCGGCGCCGCTTGGCCGGGTGGCGAACCGGGCTCAGCTCGCCGGTCATGCCCAGCTGTCCCATCAGGCGCAGGATGTTGTAGGCCAACTGGGCGAGATGCAGGATCAGATCGTTGGTGGCGAACTTGCCGGACGGCAAGCGCTCCAGGTCGAGATCGGTCTTGATCTCGCTGTGAAACTGCTCATGGGTGGCATGCGCCTGGTAGCGCTTGATCACCGCCTCCGGCGCCTCGTCCAGGCTGGTCCACCAGCCTTCCAACTCATAGTCCGGTTCGAGCAGCAACTGGCCATCGCGATCGGCGGTGCGCTCGACCAGGCGCATCACGCGTTGGACGACGTATTCGGTCTTGTTGTCGTCGTGGATCGAGACGGTCTGCGTCCACAGCGCCTGGCGCTTGCCAGGACGCAGCTCTTCCCAGTAGTCCGCCGCCACCGCCAGCCAGGTATCTCGATCAGCCGTGGCCGAGCCACGCGGGTTCCATTTGACGACATAGTCGAGCCGGCGGTCCCCGTCGGCAAAGGCTTGCCGCTGCTGTTCGAGAAGCGCCAGGTGCGCCTGACTGTCGAAGCCGCTGTCCTCGCGTAGCAGGATGGGGTGTTCGGTCAAACCCTGGGCGCGCGGCAGCACCCGCTCCAGGAAGGCGTTGCTTTCCTTCATGGTGTGCTGCTTGCCGGGGCGCAGCTCCAGGCCCAGACACCACCCTTCGTTGCCCAGATAGGCGGCGATCGGTGTGTAGCCATCGACCTTCTGGTAGGTCCGCGAGACGCCTTCCTTCTTCGAGTTGCTGTTGTCCATGACGAAGGTGTCGATGTCCAGGCAGACGTGCGTCGTCTCGGCGGTGATCGGTGCTT
>NZ_JBANSN010000082.1:0-1684 GCF_037070215.1 Vreelandella arctica
CCCCCCCTCTGTCAGCCTAGTTGTCCGGTTGGCGATATCGCCTAAATCTAATCCAGAGGGAGCGGCATGGAGCCCTTGTGCCACGTTATTCTGCAGAGCGTAAAGCAGCCGTCCTGAAGAAGTTGTTACCACCCCATAATCACAGTGTGGCATCGGTAGCGACAGAGGAAGGCATCTCTGACGCGACGCTGTATAGTTGGTTAAAACAGTGTCGAGTAAAAGGAGTGCCTGTGCCGGGTTACACCCCAGGCGACAGCGAATGGTCGCCCGACGCCAAGCTAGCCGTGGTCATTGAAACCGCCACCCTGTCAGAGGCGGAGCTTGGCGCTTACTGTCGCGAAAAAGGCCTTTATCCCGAGCAAATTCAGCAGTGGAAAGCGGCTTGCCTCGAGGGCGCTGGTCGGCAAGAAGATCAGGAAAAAGCGGCGCACAAGCAGCGTAAAGAAGACCGTAAGACCATCAAGCAGCTCAAAGCGGAAGTGCGCCGCAAAGACAAGGTGTTGGCTGAGACGACATCGTTACTGGTGCTCTCAAAAAAGCTCGAAGCCTTGTACAGCGAAAACCCCGACAGCGGCGAGGACGACTAACGCCGCTCGACGAACGTGCAAGGCTCATCGCGCTATTTGACGAAGCGGTTGTGGGTGGCGCTTCCCGCTATCAAGCAGCCGATATTATCGATGTCAGCGAGCGCACATTAAAGCGTTGGCGATCTGAGTGTGGCGCTGTGGTTGAGGATCAGCGCCCACAGTCGGTGCAAGGCAGGCAGCCGCATCAGCTGTCGCATGAGGAAGAGTGGGCCATTTTGAACACTTGTCATCGTCCCGAGTATCAGAGCTTGCCGCCGTCTCAAATCGTGCCCTTACTGGCAGACAACGGCATCTATCTGGCCTCCGAGTCGTCGTTTTATCGCGTATTGAAAAAGCATCGTCAGCACCACCATCGAGGCCGTGCGAAAGCACGCCGCAGAGTAGCCGCGCCGACCAGTTTTACGGCGACAGGGCCTAACCAAGTCTGGAGCTGGGACATTAGTTACTGTTCTTCCGTTGTGCGTGGTCAGCACTGGTATCTCTATCTGATCGTGGATATCTACAGCCGCAAAATCATTGCCTGGGAAGTTCATGAGACGGAATCGGGCGAGTTGGCTAAACAGCTGATGGAGCGTGCATTATTGCGTGAGAAATGCTGGCACCAGCCACCGGTGTTGCACTCGGATAATGGGGCGCCAATGACGTCCTATACGCTCAAAGCGAGGTTAACCGAGCTAGGGATGTTGATGTCTTACAGTCGACCGAGAGTCAGCAACGACAACCCTTACTCGGAATCGCTGTTCCGCACCGTCAAATATTGCCCAGCGTGGCCCACCAAGGGCTTTACATCGCTGAGCGCGGTACGGGAATGGATGTTGGTGTTCGAACAGGCTTACAACGAGCAGCACCTTCACAGTGGCATCCAATATGTCACACCAGCTGACCGACATCGTGGTGTTGATCGAAAACGCCTTGAACGCCGTAAAGCGGTTTATGAAAGCGCTAAGCGCCGATATCCGCAACGCTGGTCGGGCAGCACCCGAAACTGGGGGGTCACTGGTTCAGTGTCGCTTAACCCAGGAAAAGTGAAGGAAATCGAGCGTAATAAAAAGGCTGCTTAAGCTCAGCCATTTGGACAACTGGGTTGAAAATCACCG
>NZ_JBANSN010000083.1:0-1560 GCF_037070215.1 Vreelandella arctica
CCTGGATTTCTCACGGGGTATAAAAGAAAGCGGCTGAAAGTGTTAACGTTTCAGGGCCTTACACCAAAAACCAACACCAACCGCCGCTTCCAAAATGGTACCTGAAAAACTGACCTTCTCGCCACTCTCACGCCGGCAAATTGAAGCCGATTTCTCTGGGGGCCACATCACCTCCGATGCTGGATTGCTCTTGCTACGGGAAGTCGATAAACAACATCGTCTGACGCACCGCTTGGCCTCCGTGCTTCATGATCCCCGCGCACCGGAACAGGTTCGTCACAAGCTCGACACTCTGGTGCGTCAGCGGGTGTTCGGTGTCGCCGCGGGCTACGAAGATTTTAACGACCATGAGGCCCTACGTTACGACCAAGCGCTTCAGACCGCGCTAGGTGAAGATGAAGTCTTGGCGGGTAAGTCTACACTGTGTCGGAGCGAGCAGAAGGTAGACCGGCAAGCGATGGTGAAGGCCCATGCGTTACTGTGGCATCACTTCATTGAGCAGCATGACCAACCCCCCAAGGAAATCGTGCTGGACTTTGATGGCACCGATATTCCCGTGCACGGCGAGCAACCCGGGAAGTTCTTTAACCGCTATTATGATCACCACTGCTACTTCCCGCTGTATGTCTTCTGTGGCCGCCATCTGCTAGTGAGCTATCTGCGTACCAGTGACCACAGCGACAGCCATCACAGCTGGGCCATCCTGGCGTTACTGGTGCGCTTTATCCGCCAGTACTGGCCCGATACGCGCATTGTGTTACGAGGTGATAGTCACTTTTGTCGCCCCCGGATGCTGAACTGGTGCGATCGGCATCACGTTGACTATATCGTGGGTATCGGTAAGAACAGTCGGCTGCTCAAGGAAGTGGACGTGCCCATGATGCTGGTGCGCAAGACCCAATGGCAGGTGGGAGGCAAAGTGGCAGAGACGTTCCGCTTCCCGTATCAAGCACACTCTTGGAAATACCCACGCTGGGTGGTCGCTCGTCTAGAAGAAAGCGAGCTGGGCTCCAATCCCCGATTTATCATCAGCTCCCGTTACGACGACGGCTTCAAGCTTTACTACGAGCAGTATTGTGCTCGGGGCGACATGGAAAACCGAATCAAGGATCAACAACTGAGCCTGTTTGCTGACCGGACCTCCAGTACGCACTGGTGGGCCAATCAGTGGCGGCTGATCTTATCGGGCTTCGCCTATACGCTGTTCGAGCGCTTACGTACTTACCTGAAGAAGACCCCTTTTGAGCGCATGAGCCCAAGCAACCTGAGGCTCAAACTCATCAAAGTGGGCGCGGTCATCATCCGCAATACGCGCCGAATCCGGGTGTTGATGAGTGACAGCTACCCCTATAAAGCGCAACTATCCGATCTCGTCAGGCGGTTGGTGCCGAACTGAATGCGCGGGCGCCCCCGGCCCGACGCAATGGGGGAAAGGGGGAAGTGTATCTGAACGACGGAAAGTGGTTAAAAAGTAGGCAATTTAAGATGTACCAATAGGTTTTTAATAGCATGGCGGCCTGGGTGCGGTACTTGCTGAGGTGCTATGAGAAATCCGGGCTA
>NZ_JBANSN010000084.1:0-1457 GCF_037070215.1 Vreelandella arctica
CTACGACCACTCCCCGCCACGCCCTACACCTACGCCGAGTGGCGTAAGGCACGGCCGGGTATCGACTATCACATCGAGATCGAGAAGCGGCTATACAGCGTGCCCCACGCCCTGGTGGGGGTGAAGCTGGACGTTCGGGTGACCGACACCTCCGTGGAGGTCATGCACAAAGGGCAGCGAGTGGCGCTACATCCTCGTCATGGTAAGGGCCGCTTCGCCACCCTGACTGAACACATGCCTAAATCGCACCAGGCCCATCAGAACTGGTCACCGGGACGGTTCCTGAACTGGGCCAATGACATCGGCCCCGGCACGCTGGGCGTGGTGCAGAAGCAGCTCAAGGATCGGCCTCATCCGGAACATGGTTACCGCGCCTGCCTGGGACTTCTGAACCTTAGTCGGCGCTACAGTCGTGATCGCCTGGAGCAGGCCTGTGCCCGGGCGCTGGCCATCCACTCCGCCAGTTACCAGAGCATCACCTCGATCCTGAAGCAGGGGCTGGATCAGTTACCGCTGCCGTTGGTCGAGGAGCCACCGGAACTGACCGAGCTGCCGGTTCACACCAACGTTCGCGGCCCCCACTACTACCACTGATCCCGGAGAAACGTATGCTAACGCACAACACCCTCGATACCTTGCGCCACCTCAAGCTGACGGGCATGGGCGATGCCCTGGAACAACAACGCGCCCAACCGGAAACCCACGACCTGGCGTTCGAGGAACGCCTTGCCCTGTTAGTGGATCGGGAGGTGCTGCACCGGGAAAACCGTCGGCTGGACCGGCTGCTCAAGGCCGCCCGCCTGCGCGTGCCGGCGTGCATCGAAGACATCGATTACCGTCATCCCCGGGGACTGGAACGCTCGCGTATGGCGGCCCTGGCGAGCAGCGACTGGATCCGCCAGTCCCTGAACCTGTGCATCACCGGGCCTACCGGTTGCGGCAAGACCTGGCTGGCCTGTGCCCTGGGCAATCAGGCCTGCCGGCAAGGCCTCTCGGTGCGCTACCTGCGAGTGCCGCGCCTGTTCGAGCAGGTGCGCATCGCGCACGGTGATGGTAGCTACGGTCGGCTGATGAACCAGTTGCTGAAGACCAACCTGCTGATCCTGGATGACTGGGGCATGCAGAAGATCACGGCGCAGCAGCGGCAGGACCTGATGGAAGTAATCGAAGACCGACACGGGCGGGGCTCCACCCTCATCGCCAGCCAGTTACCCACGGAGCACTGGCATGACTACATCGGCTCCGCCACGCTGGCAGACGCCATCATGGATCGGCTCCTGCACGGCGCTCACCGACTCAATCTGAAAGGGGAATCACTGAGAAAAACCAACGCACAAAAAACGGAATCGGTTGACCCATCGTGACCGCTCAGCGTACAAAACTCTCTCCAGCGTGAAGGCCGTGTGCAAATCGGTCACGATCACCGGAATGACCGGTCACGTTCGCCGGAATACGCA
>NZ_JBANSN010000085.1:0-1455 GCF_037070215.1 Vreelandella arctica
GTGACGCATCGTTTAAGGAGGTGATCCAGCCGCAGGTTCCCCTACGGCTACCTTGTTACGACTTCACCCCAGTCATGAACCACACCGTGGTGATCGCCCTCTTGCGTTAGGCTAACCACTTCTGGTGCAGTCCACTCCCATGGTGTGACGGGCGGTGTGTACAAGGCCCGGGAACGTATTCACCGTGACATTCTGATTCACGATTACTAGCGATTCCGACTTCACGGAGTCGAGTTGCAGACTCCGATCCGGACTGAGACCGGCTTTAAGGGATTCGCTGACTCTCGCGAGCTCGCAGCCCTTTGTACCGGCCATTGTAGCACGTGTGTAGCCCTACCCGTAAGGGCCATGATGACTTGACGTCGTCCCCACCTTCCTCCGGTTTGTCACCGGCAGTCTCCTTAGAGTTCCCGACATTACTCGCTGGCAAATAAGGACAAGGGTTGCGCTCGTTACGGGACTTAACCCAACATTTCACAACACGAGCTGACGACAGCCATGCAGCACCTGTCTTACAGTTCCCGAAGGCACACCAGAATCTCTTCCGGCTTCTGTAGATGTCAAGGGTAGGTAAGGTTCTTCGCGTTGCATCGAATTAAACCACATGCTCCACCGCTTGTGCGGGCCCCCGTCAATTCATTTGAGTTTTAACCTTGCGGCCGTACTCCCCAGGCGGTCGACTTATCGCGTTAACTTCGCCACAAAGTGCTCTAGGCACCCAACGGCTGGTCGACATCGTTTACGGCGTGGACTACCAGGGTATCTAATCCTGTTTGCTACCCACGCTTTCGCACCTCAGTGTCAGTGTCAGTCCAGAAGGCCGCCTTCGCCACTGGTATTCCTCCCGATCTCTACGCATTTCACCGCTACACCGGGAATTCTACCTTCCTCTCCTGCACTCTAGCCTGACAGTTCCGGATGCCGTTCCCAGGTTGAGCCCGGGGCTTTCACAACCGGCTTATCAAGCCACCTACGCGCGCTTTACGCCCAGTAATTCCGATTAACGCTTGCACCCTCCGTATTACCGCGGCTGCTGGCACGGAGTTAGCCGGTGCTTCTTCTGCGAGTGATGTCTTTCCTGCCGGGTATTAACCGACAGGCGTTCTTCCTCGCTGAAAGTGCTTTACAACCCGAGGGCCTTCTTCACACACGCGGCATGGCTGGATCAGGGTTGCCCCCATTGTCCAATATTCCCCACTGCTGCCTCCCGTAGGAGTTCGGGCCGTGTCTCAGTCCCGATGTGGCTGATCATCCTCTCAGACCAGCTACGGATCGTCGCCTTGGTGAGCCTTTACCTCACCAACTAGCTAATCCGACATAGGCTCATCCAATAGCGGGAGCCGGAGCCCCCTTTCTCCCGTAGGACGTATGCGGTATTAGCCTGGGTTTCCCCAGGTTATCCCCCACTATCGGGCAGATTCCTATGCATTACTCACCCGTCCGCCGCTCGTCAGC
>NZ_JBANSN010000086.1:0-1441 GCF_037070215.1 Vreelandella arctica
AGGTCAGCTTTTCAGGTACCATTTTGGAAGCGGCTGTTGGTGCTTGATGGATTGGTTAGGTTCTTGAAATCATAGCACTTTCAGCCGCTTTCTTTTATACCCTGTGAGAAATCCGGGCTAGTGCCGTTATCTATGTTCAATGAGTCCCAGCCATTCATATCGGACCGTATCGTTCCTTGTTGATCAAATGATCCCTTTCCGTTATTTATAGTATTACCATTAACTTCATAAACAGGATCTCTTGCATCTGCCCATGAGACTGCACTGGCAGAAAGAGCGATAGCAGCAGCGAGAGTTGTAAGTTGCATTTTCATGGTATTTCCCCTTTGGTTTCGATCGTCTTGCTTTGGTGATCACTGAGCTAGCCGGATGCTGCTCAGTGGTTCTCGACGGTGACCGGCAGTGCATTGCCCGAATACGCTTGGTGTTCGATACTGATGCTCCGCGGGCCACTCCCCGATTGTGTAATATGGATGTCGCTTGCTATGCCGAACTGACGAATATCGGCGTTAAGCGCTAATGCTGCGCTTTCATTTCTCTGGTTAATGGAAGCGCTATGTTGATTGCCCACTTGCCAGATAACCGCTGAGTTATTGCTGCCATACTGGGAAATAGCGCCAACATTGTTATTTCCCTTTTGGTGGATAAGCGCGAAATTTCCCGTTTGAAAACTAGCTGAATAAGACTGCATGATACTGGCGTTATTATTGTTGCCTGTTTGTTGGATAACACTTGCATTAATAGTGTCTATATTACTACTCACTAAATTTCTTGTTTCTTCTATGTACTGCGTTATCCTTGCTTTTTCTATTAGAGAATTGTCATCTGCACTGACAGAGGATATCGTTATCACTAATATAAGTGACAGTAAAAAAGCCAATAAAAGCCATTTAAAAATGCGCTTTATTGAGGTATGTCCACAATAGCTATTCACTTATCACTCCTTCCAAGGGATATCTATTTCTTTTTAGATGACCTTATTGTGGCTTCTGAAAATTTTTTGGATATAAGAAATTTTCTGGATTAAGTTTTATTGAAAATAGTTTTTTTTAGCAACGGAAGGATTACGTATATCAAGTAACATT
This sequence comes from Vreelandella arctica, assembly GCF_037070215.1. Taxonomy (NCBI): domain Bacteria; kingdom Pseudomonadati; phylum Pseudomonadota; class Gammaproteobacteria; order Oceanospirillales; family Halomonadaceae; genus Vreelandella; species Vreelandella arctica. The sequence continues at coordinate 1,086 of NZ_JBANSN010000086.1, forward strand.
AGCCGTAAATCTACTTAGAATCAGGATCAGGTTTATGATTGATTTTTCGGAGGGAATAGAAAAAATATATATTTCAATTATTTAGTTTGCAGGTAGAGTTTTTTATATAAAAAAAGGTCATGCTTTTGCATGACCCTGAAGGTTCCCTTGATTGATGTAACTGAGTTATACAGCAGTCTTTATATCAATTTATATTTTATTAGTTATAGCTGTGGAATAGGCGCGTTGAGGTAATTGTCATTTTCAGAAGACGACTGCACCAATCAACGAGACATGAAGCCTGCTGTGCATACGGCTCCTGACAGCCCGATATCAGGACTCCTCTGCACGAAACTCGTCTATGCTCAATACTCGTG
>NZ_JBANSN010000087.1:0-1401 GCF_037070215.1 Vreelandella arctica
CTCCGATTAGCGTCGAACAGAAACCCTTGGTCTTCCGGCGAGGGAGTTTTTCACTCCCTTTATCGTTACTCATGTCAGCATTCGCACTCGTGATACCTCCAGCAGACTTCTCAATCCACCTTCATTGGCGTACACGACGCTCCTCTACCGCTCATCCTAAAAGGATGAACCCGTAGCTTCGGTACCTGGTTTAGCCCCGTTACATCTTCCGCGCAGGCCGACTCGACTAGTGAGCTATTACGCTTTCTTTAAAGGATGGCTGCTTCTAAGCCAACCTCCTAGCTGTCTGAGCCTTCCCACATCGTTTCCCACTTAACCAGGATTTCGGGACCTTAGCTGACGGTCTGGGTTGTTTCCCTTTTCACGACGGACGTTAGCACCCGCCGTGTGTCTCCCACGCGTTACTCACCGGTATTCGGAGTTTGCCTCGGGTTGGTAAGTCGGGATGACCCCCTAGCCGAAACAGTGCTCTACCCCCGGCGGTACTACATGAGGCGCTACCTAAATAGCTTTCGAGGAGAACCAGCTATCTCCGAGCTTGATTAGCCTTTCACTCCGATCCACAAGTCATCCAAATCTTTTTCAACAGATCCTGGTTCGGGCCTCCAGTTGATGTTACTCAACCTTCACCCTGCTCATGGATAGATCGCTCGGTTTCGGGTCTATATCCAGCGACTGTGTCGCCCAGTTAAGACTCGGTTTCCCTACGGCTCCCCTATACGGTTAACCTCGCCACTGAATATAAGTCGCTGACCCATTATACAAAAGGTACGCAGTCACAGAACAAGTCTGCTCCTACTGCTTGTACGCACACGGTTTCAGGATCTATTTCACTCCCCTCTCCGGGGTTCTTTTCGCCTTTCCCTCACGGTACTGGTTCACTATCGGTCAGCCAGGAGTATTTAGCCTTGGAGGATGGTCCCCCCGTCTTCAGTCAAGGTTTCTCGTGCCCCGACCTACTCGATTTCACATGATCAGATTTTCGACTACGGGGCTATCACCCGCTACGGCCGCGCTTCCCAACGCATTCGCCTAATCAGTCACATGCTTAAGGGCTGGTCCCCGTTCGCTCGCCGCTACTAGGGGAATCTCGGTTGATTTCTTTTCCTCAGGGTACTTAGATGTTTCAGTTCCCCTGGTTCGCCTCGTACACCTATGTATTCAGTGCACGATACCGATCTTATGATCGGTGGGTTTCCCCATTCAGAAATGCCCGGGTCACAGGTTGTTGCCACCTCACCGAGCCTTATCGCAGGCTACCACGTCTTTCATCGCCTCTGGCTGCCTAGGCATCCACCGTGTGCGCTTCATTGCTTGACCCTATAACCCGAAGGAGTCTGGTATCTCGCAATGATCACGTTTCATTTTGCCGGATACGCTGACGCGTATCACAATTTAAGA
>NZ_JBANSN010000088.1:0-1256 GCF_037070215.1 Vreelandella arctica
TGATCTTACCCAGCAAGAGTGGACACTGGTTTAAGCGATCATTCGGGCTTCAAATACCTCTGGGCTGATCATCCCAATGGCACTGTGCCGCCGTTGTTTGTTGTAGTCTAGTTCAACGTACTCAAACACCTGGCGCCTCATGTCGTTTCGCGTTTTAAATTGCTCCCCATGGATCGCTTCAACTTTGAGACTGTGGAAGAAGCTTTCGGCACAGGCATTATCATAGCAGTTGCCTTTGGCGCTCATGCTGCACTTAAGCTCATACCGTGTAAGCTGCGATTGGTAAAGCATGGAACAGTACTGACTGCCCCTGTCCGAATGGACTATCACGCCTTTAGGCATTTTGCGTTTCCATAGCGCCATTTGTAGCGCGTCACAGACAAGATCGGCCGTCATACGCTCACTCATTGCCCAACCAACCACCTTACGAGAATAAAGGTCAATCAGCACTGCCAGGTAAAGCCAGCCTTCGCCCGTTGCCAAGTAGGTGATGTCACTCACCCACTTTTGATTGGGGGCTGAGGCAGTGAAGTTTTGCGCTAGCAGATTCGGCGCTACTGGCAGCGAATGTCGAGAGTTTGTGGTGGCCTTAAACTTACGTGCTGCTTTAGCGCGCAAACCCTGACGCTGCATGCTGTCAGCCACCGTCTTACGGTTGACCGGCAGCCCATCATCTCGAAGGTCTAGTGCTAATCTCGGAGCGCCTGATCGCCCCTTACGTTGGTGATAAGCCGTCGCCACGCGCTGATCGATAATGGCTTGCTGGCTGCGTTTTGGGGACAAAGCTCCTTCGCGCTGCCGCCAAGCGTAGTAGCCACTCCGAGCGACCCCGACAACATGGCACATACGCTGAACACTGAAAGCCTGGCGATGACGATGGATAAAGGCGTACTTCACTTCAGGCTCTTCGCAAAGTACACCGCGGCCTTTTTTGTGATGGCCAGCTCTTCATTTGCTTCGGCTAATTGGCGCTTCAAGCGGGCGTTTTCTTCTGCCAACGACTGCTCTCGTTCAGAGGTGTCTTGCTGACGCTGCGCTTTGGAGCGCCACTGATAAAGCTGACTCGCATGTATGCCCAGTTCACGAGCCGCTGCTGCCACACCAATGCGATCAGCCAGCGCTAACGCTTCTTGACGGTAGGCATCTGAGTAACGGGTATAAGTTTTTTTCTTCATTGATGTTGTCGATCTTGCCATGGTTCACCTCATCGTAGCGTATTACATTTTTGAGGTGTCTACTGTTACTGGGCAAGACCA
>NZ_JBANSN010000089.1:0-1203 GCF_037070215.1 Vreelandella arctica
ACCAGCTGGTCTCGCTGGGCCCTTCAGGAGGCTCTAGGCCTCAGGGATGTCTCATCTTGAAGGGGGCTTCCCGCTTAGATGCTTTCAGCGGTTATCCCGTCCGACCATAGCTACCCGGCAATGCCACTGGCGTGACAACCGGAACACCAGAGGGTCGTCCACTCCGGTCCTCTCGTACTAGGAGCAGCCCTTCTCAAACATCCAACGCCCACGGCAGATAGGGACCGAACTGTCTCACGACGTTCTAAACCCAGCTCGCGTACCACTTTAAATGGCGAACAGCCATACCCTTGGGACCGACTTCAGCCCCAGGATGTGATGAGCCGACATCGAGGTGCCAAACACCGCCGTCGATGTGAACTCTTGGGCGGTATCAGCCTGTTATCCCCGGAGTACCTTTTATCCGTTGAGCGATGGCCCTTCCATACAGAACCACCGGATCACTAGAACCTGCTTTCGCACCTGCTCGACGTGTCTGTCTCGCAGTCAAGCACCCTTATGCTCTTGCACTCAATGCACGATGTCCGACCGTGCTGAGGGTACCTTCGTGCTCCTCCGTTACTCTTTAGGAGGAGACCGCCCCAGTCAAACTACCCACCACACACTGTCCTCGATCCGGATAACGGACCTGAGTGAGAACGCCAATGATGCCAGGCTGGTATTTCAAGGTTGGCTCCCTTCGAACTGGCGTCCAAAGTTCAAAGCCTCCCAGCTATCCTACACAGGCAACATCAGCGTCCAGTGTGAAGCTATAGTAAAGGTTCACGGGGTCTTTCCGTCTAGCCGCGGGTACACCGCATCTTCACGGCGATTTCAATTTCACTGAGTCTCGGGTGGAGACAGCGTGGCCATCATTACGCCATTCGTGCAGGTCGGAACTTACCCGACAAGGAATTTCGCTACCTTAGGACCGTTATAGTTACGGCCGCCGTTTACCGGGGCTTCAATCAAGAGCTTCGCCTTGCGGCTAACACCATCATTTAACCTTCCGGCACCGGGCAGGCGTCACACCCTATACGTCCGCTTGCGCGTTAGCAGAGTGCTGTGTTTTTAATAAACAGTTGCAGCCACCTGGTATCTTCGACCGGTTCGGGCTTAGAGAGCAAGTCTCATCACCCTACGCCGGCGTGCCTTCTCCCGAAGTTACGGCACCATTTTGCCTAGTTCCTTCACCCGAGTTCTCTCAAGCGCCTTGGGATTCTC